>NZ_JFAO01000006.1:0-120846 GCF_006408945.1 Bifidobacterium sp. UTBIF-78 | reverse complement strand
TATATTATTGGCTCTCCTTGTTGGGGGGAACTGGCCCGCGAAGCGGGTCTGAGGGGCAGGGAATTAATAAACGAAGTTCTGACGTGGCATATTAGGTTGGGTTGCTTTCTCAGGGAAATCAACCCAACTGGCTCTCCATGTATGTCAAAATTGGTTTAACAGAGCCAAACCTGATGAACGAACTTACGGCGAGATACGAGCATGTGTTAGTGGTCTGTCTCGCAATTGGTTGAGTGGTATTGGCCCTCTCTGCCGAGGGACTGTCGGCGACGCTGACTGGGTGAGAGAAAAAGCTGAAGTCCTCAATTATTTAAGAAACAGACCACTAGGAATCGCCATTGTCGCGTCGGCCCGATGCGCCCGTCTCGCCATAGTGTCGTCAGCTCCTTGCCGGCGGACGGACGGGCTTAGGATGGTGCCTATGGTTGCGTCTGCCCGTTATTCCGATGTGATTTTCGATTTCTGCGATGTGCTGGTCGACTGGGAGCCGCGTGTGCCGCTGGTGGGGCAGGTGCAGGACTCAGTGATGGACCGTCTGTTCGACCGGGATGACCCGTATGGCTTCTGGCACTACGACGAACTGTCCGATCTGGGCTGGAGCGAGGAGCGGGTGCTGCGCGATTATGCCGCGCAGCATGGTTTGCCGGACCTCTTGGACTTCGCGGATTCCCTGTCAGGTTCATCCTCCTCGTCAGCCTCCCCATCAGACGTTGTGAAGGCCGATGCCGCGGCGTTGCGGGCATTCCGACTGTACTTCGAGCGTCAGCGGATGGCGCTCGTCGGCATGCTGCCCGGCATGCCGGAGCTCCTGCATGATCTGGACGCGGCCGGTGTGCGCTGCTGGGGACTGACGAACTTCACGGTCAAATACGTCGATGCGGCGCGCGAACTCTTTCCGGCGCTCGGTGTTCTGAAGGATGTGGTCGTCTCCAGCGCCGAACGCATCCACAAGCCGGACCCTGAGATCTTCCGCCGGGCCATTGCGCGATTCGGCGTGGAACCGGCCCGTACGGCCTTCGTGGACGACAAGCCGTGGAACGCCGAGGCCGGGACCGCCGCCGGGTTGACCGGCATACGCTTCACCGATGCCGTTTCATTGCGCCATCGGCTGTTTGCGTGACTGCCTCGGTGTTTGCGAACCTGTCTCGCTGATAATTACGGATTTCAGCTTCTGCATCTTCTCCGGCCAGCTTCGCCGTCAGCTCGGCGGAGGAAGGGGCAGTTGCCGTTCAGACAATTGCAAAACAAACCATGAGCGGACTCATTCTCACCGTCTGGTCCGTGTGCTGTGCGTCCCGTCTGCTGCGTCCCCGTCTGGCGCGTCTGCTGTGCGTCCCGTCTGGTGTGTCCGGTGCGTGTGGTGCGTGTGGTGCGTCCCCGTCTGCCGTGTGCTGTGCGTCCCGTCTGCTGCGTCAGGTGCGTCAGGTGCGTTCCCTGTCGGTTCTCGACGGTTCGCTGTCGGATTTCAACACTTGGCTGTCGGGTCTCGACGCTTGACTGTCGGGTCTCATACAAAATACGTACGAAATCCGACAGTCAAGCGTCGAGAACCGACAGTGGTATGTCGAGAACCGACAGTCGAGCGACGGAATCCGACAGCGAACCGGTAAGACCCTGGCAAAGCGGCCCGGCGAGAACCCGGCAAAGTGAACCGGTGAGAATTCGACGAGGCAGCCCGGTGGGAACCCGGCAAAGCGGCCGGCGGGCAACCGGTATCCGCGGTACACCCGCCGTCACGGCAAGCGCAGCGGCTCATCCTCCTCGCGGGGATGGCGCTTCCGCCACCACCGCTGCACGAAATACGCGCCGTAGCACAGCACGATGAACACCAGTTCGGCGCCGAGTGCGAACCGCTGCTCCTTGTCGAAGAAGACCAGCAGGAACGACGCGGTGCACAGGATGAACGCGCCCCATGACGTGTACGGGTATCCGGGTGTGCTGTACTTCAGCTCCGCAGCCGTGTGCCCTGAGGCGATCCAGCGCTTGCGGAACACGATCTGGCAGTAGGCGATGGCGATCCACACCACCACTGCCGACAGTCCGGACAGCGCCACAAGCACCAGATACACGGTGGAGGCTGCGATTACCGACGACAGCAGAGCCAGCAATCCGCCCGCCATCGCGGCGCACAGGGCCAGCAGAGGCACACCGTGACGGGTCGTCTTGGCGAACCACCGCGGGATCATGCCCTCGTGCCCCATCGACCACACCATGCGCGTGGAGGCGTACAGGCCCGAATTCGAGGCGGACAGCACGGCCGTCAGCACCACGAAGTTCATGATGTCCGCCGCGTACGGGATACCGATGGAGCTGAACACCAGCACGAACGGGCTTTCTCCCACGCCGGCCTGACGCCACGGAATCAGCGCGCACATCACCACAATCGAGCCGATGAAGAACAGCACCAGACGCCACAGCGTGGTGTGGATGGCCTTCGGCACGGCGGTTTCCGGGTCGCGCGTCTCGCCTGCCGTCACGCCGATGAGCTCGGTGCCGGAGAACGCGAAGTTCACGGTCAGGATCGTGGCGAACACCGGCATGAATCCGTTCGGGAAAATGCCGTCCTTGGTGAGGTTGCCGAACATCGGCGCATGCGTGTACCCCTTCATCGGGATCACGCCGAAAATCGCGAGCAAGCCGATGGCAATGAACGCGCAGATGGCGAACACCTTGATCGACGCGAACCAGAACTCGGCTTCGGCGAAGAACCGCACCGACAGCGCATTCAACGTGAAGATGAGGATGATGCACGCCGCCGACCATACCCATGTGGGCGTCTGAGGGAACCATCGCTGCATGAGCAGCCCCGCGGCCGTGAACTCCGATCCCAGCGCCACGGTCCACGTCAGCCAGTACTGGATCGCGATGACGAAACCGGTGCCGGGGCCGATGAACTTCTCAGCGTACACATGGAACGAGCCGGTCACCGGCATCGCCACCGACAGCTCGCCGAGCGTGAGCATCACGAGATACACGATGACCGCGCCGATGGCGTAGGCGAGGATCGTGCCGATCGGGCCCGCCTGTTGGATGGTGTAGCCGGAGCTCAGGAACAGACCGGTGCCGATCACGCCGCCGAGCGAAATCATCTGCAGATGCCGTGATTCCATGCCGCGCTTGAGGTTGGTGTGCAGCGCGTGCTTGGTGTTTCCGCCAGAGGCGGCGTCGCTTGACGATGCATCGGCCGGTACGTTGGCTGGCTCATCGATTGATGCGTCGGCTGGCGCGTCGGCTGATGCCGGCGCCCCCGTCATTGTGTCGGAGATATGCGGCTGCGACTGTGCGGCCGCATCGGGTTCGGTCTGACTCATACTGCTCTCTTTGACGTGGTTTGCCATGGCTGGCACGCGGGAGGGCAAAATCGGATTCGGATGCAGTGCCGCTCCGCCGCGCCCAGAACAGTATACGCGCGGGCCGGCGGCGGATGGGACTGTGTTCTGTTTGGGTTCAGGGTCCAGAGCCAGAGTCCGGGACTCAGGACTCAGGACTCAGGACTCAGAACTCAGAACTCAGGACTCAGGCGCGACGTGCGAGGTTAAGGTCCAAGGCCAGCCGGTAGTAATCGATGAGCCGATCGACCATCATCGGCCAGGTACGGCCCTGCACGGCGGCGAGTCCGTTGGTGCCCATGAGCCGGCGCAACGGCGCGTCCTCGACGAGCCGCGTCACGCAGGCGCGCAGGTCGTCCTCATCGTTGGGACGATACAGCAGACCGGTCACATTGCTGTCGACCAGATCGATCGGGCCACCGCTGGCCGGCGCAATGACAGGCAGACCGCTCGCCATCGCCTCCTGGATGGTCTGACCGAACGTCTCCTCGTTGCCGGTGTGCACGAACACGTCCAGCGCGGCGTAGGCGTCGGCGAGATCGTCGCCGTGCAGCATGCCGGTGAACACCGCGTGGGGCAGGCGCTCGTGCAATTCCTCCGCCATCGGCCCGCCGCCGACCACCACCAGCTGCACGTTGAGGCCGTCCAACGCCTCCAGCTGCTCCACCTGCTTTTCGGGGGCGAGCCGTCCCACATAACCGATGACCGGCATGGCGCCGTCGTGGCTCCACTCGCGATGTAGCTCGCGCACATGCGCCGTGCCGGTGCGCGCGGGATTGAACAGCGCGGAATCCACGCCGCGTCCCCAGAGCCGAATCAGCGACGGGTCCACGCCGAACGATTCCAGCCTCTGCCGGGCCTGATCGGTGGGTGCCAGGGTGAGCGTGGCCATGTTGTGCATCTGCGCGATGCGCTTGGCCACGATGTCCTCCGCCTTCTCGCCGGCCGCCTTGCTTACCTTGCGCAGCCAGCCGGTGTGGTTCGGCGCGACGCCGTCGGTCACGCCGTCAATCGCCTCTCGGGCGAAGCGGCGCGCATATTGCGCCACGTCGGTCTGGTAGATCGCCACGGTCGGCACGCCAAGCTCCTCGCCGGCGATCAGGGCCGCATGACCGAGCTTGGAGATCGGCGCGGCCACATGGATCACATCCGGTTTCGGGCCGTTTTCGATGGATTGGATGATCGGGGTCTTCGGCGAAATGGCGACGTTGAACTTCTGAATCGCCACGGTCGGCACTTCGTCCACCGCGAACCCCGCGTACGTGCCGCCTTTCGGTGCCGGCTGCGGGGCGATCACGCGGGCCTCGAACCCGCGCTCGGCGAATCGGTCGAGGATGCGCATGACGCTGCCGGAGACGCCGTTGGTCTGTGCCAGCGACGATTCGCTGACGACCAACACGTTGAGCTTGCGCCGTTCGAAATCGTCCATGCCGCGCTCCGGCGAATCCGCCAAGGAACGGTCGTCCGGATTGTGTTGCGCCGAATCCTGTTCTGCCGGTTCTGCTGATTGAGATTGTTCGTCCGATTGATGGTTCGTTGTCTTGTCCACGATGATGCGCCTGCCGATGATGTGATGAGCCGAAACGATCAGGCCGCGGCGCCCTGCCGCGTCGGGTCCTTCTGCAGCGTGAGGAACACCAGCGCCACGACCAGCAGGATGGCGATGGAGAGCACGCCGATCGAGGCGTTGCCGGTCAGGCTCGTGGTGGTCGCCACCAGGAAGGTGCCCAGAATCGAGGCGGTCTTGCCGAAGATATCGTAGAAGCCGTAGTACTCGTTGGCGTGGTCCTTGGGGATGATCTTGCCGTAGTAGGAGCGGGAAAGCGCCTGGATGCCGCCCTGGAACATGCCCACGAGGATGGCGAGAATCCAGAATTCGACTGCGGACTTCAGGAAGAACGTGGCGAAGAACACGATGCCCATGTACGCCACCACGGCCGCCATGATCATCGGCTTGCATCCGAAGCGGCCGGCCAGACGGCCGTAGATGATCGCGCACGGGAACGCCACGAACTGCGTGACCAGCAGTGCCACCACGAGCTGAGTCGAATCGATGCCGAGCTCGGTGCCGTACGACGTGCTCATGGAGATCACGGTGTTCACTGCGTCGATGTAGAAGAAGAACGCGATCATGAACATCCACAGCGGCTTGTTCTTCACGATCTTGCCGAACGTGGAGCCCAACTCGGTGAACGTGCCGGCCACCGCCTCACGCGTGTGCTCGCGGGTGGCGCGGAAGTGGACCTGCTTGTAGCTGGTGAGCAGCGGGATCGTGAACGCCACCCACCAGATTGCGGTGATGACGAATGCGGCCCTTGTGCAGGCCGTCGTGGACCAGCCGAACACCGCAGGGCCGCCGAAGATGAGGGCGATGCACAGGATGAACGGCACGGTGGAGCCGACGTAGCCCCATCCGTAGCCGTGGGACGACACCTTGTCCATGCGCTCGTTGGTGGTGGTGTCGATGAGCATCGAATCGTAGAAGGTCAGCGACCCGTTGAGACCGATGGTCGCCAGCACGTAGACGATGAGGAAGGGCAGCCAGGTCAGCGGCAGCGCCATCGCGCAGCACATCACCACGCCGGTGCCGAAGAAGCCCAGGAAGAACCTGATCTTCATGCCCTGCACGTCGGCGATGGAGCCAAGCAGCGGCATCAGCAGCGCGATGACGAGCGAGGCGATGGTCTGCGCGTAGCCCCACGCGGACACGATGTTGCCGTCCGCGGGCATCAGCGACTTCGCGTAGATCGGGATGACCGCGGTGGACAGCAGCACGAACGCGGAATTGCCCACATCGTAGACGATCCACTTCTTCTCGCGTGCGGACAGTTTGGCATTCGCCGATGACGGCGCGATGCTGGCAGCGCTCATATAGGTATGCTCCTCGTTATATACGACTGCAATCAATCGTAAAAGCGGAGGATATGGGTTATACGCCGTTTCAGTTGAACGGAATATGAACAATGCCGGGCTGATGCCGGGGCTAAGGCCGGGGCTTACTTGAGCAGCGCCACGGCCTCGTCGTAGTCGGGGCATTGTGGGATGCCGTTGACGCTGTGCGCGATGGCGACGGACGTGGCGGCGTTGGCCACCTTGACCGCTTCGGCGAGCCCGCGCCCCTCGGCCAGCATGGCGCACATCACGCCGGTGTGGCAGCTGCCGGCCGAGCGGGTGTGCACCGACTTGGTGGGGAATCCCTCGAGATGCATGGTTTCGCCGCCGGGTTCGCGCACCCAGGCGCCGCGCGAGCCGACGCGCACCACCAGCGGGGCCCTGAGCGTGGAGCCCAGGCCGTCGCACAGCTGATGCATGAAGTCGTCCAGTCCGCCGCCGATGGTCACCTTGCTGTCGTCGATCGGAGCGCCGAGGCGTTCCGCCAACGTCATCGCCTCCTGACGGTTGCAGGACCAGATCGGCCGTGCGAGCACCAGATCCTCGAGCATGTGGTCGTTGACGAGACGCAGTGTATTGGTGGGGTTGATCACCAGCGTGTAGTCGCGCGTGGCGGGGTCGGTGCCGGCCCTGAGCAGGAAGCCGTCCACGCCGGTGGCGGTGTGGTCCATCATCGTGTTGCCGCTGATGTGCACCACGTCGTGCTCCTGCGGCTCCAGCATGGCGAACGTGCTGGCGTCGCCGTGCGCCTCGGCCCCGTACGAGGCGATGAACGTCTTCGTAGCCGAGTCGCTCTTGCCTGATTCGGACCGCAGCACCACGCGGAATCCGGAATCCTCGTCCAAACGGTCCTGGCCGATGTGCGTGATGCCGTTGTCCTGGAAGGACTGGCGGATGAAGTGGGCCCACAGGCCGTTGCCGAGGATGCCCGCATGCTCCGCCTCGACGCCCATGCGGCTGACCGCCTCGAGCACACGGTAGCTGCCGCCGATCGAGGGCTTGGGGTGGTCCGCCACGGCGAACCCGCCTTCCGGGGGCACCTCGTCCACATTCATCATGATGTCTACCCAGACCTGTCCCAGTGAGATCACACGGGGCTGATGGGTGCCAATGCCACGTCGCAGATCCAACATCGCAGCCTCCTTCGTTGCCAATCGAGTGTGCAGGGCTTCTTCGCTCCTGCCGCCTCTACTCGAAATTATATGAGAGGTCTGCGGCTACGGAATGGACAAACCGCCGGGTTTTATTGGGTAAAGCGTCTGGTTTACCGGTGTTTCAGGGGGATTTCAGGGTGGCGGTCTTTCGGTCGGGGCGGGGGTGTTGGATTGCCTTGGCTGGTGGTCTGTTTCGTAATTGTCTGAATCGCATTGGCCCTCTGGCGACGGGCTGGCAGCGAAGCTTACCGGGGGGGGGCAGAAGCTGAAGCTCTTAATTATTAATGGGACAGGCCACTGGAGTGGGGACAGGCCACTGGAGTGGGGACAGGCCACTGGATTCGCGCGCTGAAGTGATGGTCTTCTTGTCTGGGGTCGAGGTCGGACGCCGGTCCGGTTGGGCGTCAGTCCGGGCGTGCGTCAGAACACCGCGATCGCGAAGTCGACCAGCAGCTTGACGCCATACAGGGTGATGACGCCACCGCACACTCGGTTGAGCACGTCGATGATCTTCGGGCTGAACTTGTGGGCGAAGGCGTTGACGAGCAGCGTCACGCCGAAGAACCACAGCATCGAGGCGGTCTCGACGCCGGTGATGAACGGGGCGGTCTGCTGCGCGTTGAGCGTGGCCGCAAAGGCGCCGAGCATCAACGTGCCGTCGATGATGGCCTGCGGGTTGAACCAGGTGACGGCGCAGGCGGTGCCGATGGTGTTCAACAGGCCGCGGGCGCCGAGGTGCTTGTCCGGGACCTGCGCGGTTGCTGCGGCCGCGGATGAGCCGAAGGCGGCTGTGCCGGTTGCGGTCGCTGCGGTGCCGTGCGCTCCGGCGCCGGTCATGGTGTTGGCTCCGGTGCCATGGGCGCCGGTTCCGTCCGACTTCCCGGCCTTCCTGCTCGGCAGCACCAGCCCCAGTCCGATGCGGATCACCACCAGACCCCCCAGCCCGAGCACGATGTTCTCCAGCCACGGGTGGGTCTGCATCAAAGCGCCGATGCCGAAGAAGCAGGACAGCGACAGCGCCATGTCGAAGCAGATGACGATGAGCGCGGTGATGAGGGCGTTGCGGCGGGTGCGGGTCAGCGCCGAGTTGATGACGAACAGGTTCTGCATGCCGATCGGTGCGATGTAGGCGAGCCCCATCGTCAGTCCCTGTATATACAGACCCATGTTCGGCCTCCGTCTTCTGTGCTGCGCGTGTCGTTCTGCGTTGGTTCGCGTGTTCGTTCATCTGTGGTTTGGTTGGTCGGCCTCTATCCAGCCAAACCAACCAAACACTGCTCCAGTACGCGGTGCTGTGGTGAATCGTTGTTCCCGCAAACCGCTGCTTTCCAATACCATTGACCTATGGTAAGGAATTGGCTACACTTGGCAACCAGCCAAGCATGGCATATGTAACCCAGCCAAATATGCGCAAATGAGTTGAATCGTAAGGCGGATGTGCGGGATGTGGGTGCGTTTGGTGGATTTCGCACGCCCGGTCTGTTGGACGCATTGGCCGTCTGATTGTGCGCTCGATCACTGCACCAATCGGCCGCCCGCGCGCCGCGTCAGCGGCGGTTTTCTTCGTCTGGCTCGACCATTGTGCCGATCGGCCGGCCACTGGCCGGGCCGTGCGGGCTGGGTGGACCTGCCGGGTTGGGTGTGTGGCACGGCTGGCTGGTTGGTGGGAGTCGGCTGGTCGATCAGGTTGATCGACCGATCGGGTTGGTTTGTCGGTCGGCCGGTCGGGTTGGCCGATCAGATTGGCTGGTCGGGTTAGTTGACCAAGTTGGCTGGCTGGTCAGGTTGGCTGGATGCCGGGCTACATGATTGGCCCATGGTATCCGCACCGGAAGGAGGGCGTTATGGCGCGCATCGCACCGCTGCATATCGATTGGAAGCCGGACCGGACCGCCGACCGCCCGGTCACCGGTCAGATCGTGGACTTCATGTGCGAGCGCATCGCCTCCGGTGCCTGGCCGATCGGTGCGCGGTTGCCCAGCCAACGCGCGCTGTCCGAGGCGTTCGGCGTGAACCGGTCCACGGTCATCGCGGCCATCGAGGAGCTCGCCGACTACGGCATCGTTGAGGGGCGGCATGGCGCGGGGACGCGCATCATAAGCAACACATGGTCGTTGATGCTTTCCGGCGCGCCCGACTGGGCGGATTACGTCTCCTCCGGCTTCTTCAAGGCGAACAACGACACGATTCAGGCCATCAATCGGTATGAATTCGACCCGACCAAGACGCGGTTGGGCACCGGCGAGCTCGACCCGCGGCTCTTCCCCCGCCGGATGTGGCGACGCGTGGCGCACGAGGCGGCCGAGGAGATCGACGCCCTCGGCTATCCGCCGCCCGAGGGCCTTGACGTTCTGCGTGAGGCGATCGCCGTCCATATGCGGGATTGGGGCGTCGAGTGCCGGCCCGAGCAGGTGCTCATCTCGTCGGGTGCATTGCAGGGATTGCAGATGATTTCGGTGAGTCTGCTCTCCTCCGGTTCCACCGTGGTGGCCGAGGCGCCCAGCTACATCAAGTCACTGCAGGTGTTCCAGTCGGCTGGGATGAAGCTCGCCGGCGTGCCGATGGATGGGCAGGGCATCGACGTCGGGGCCCTGGGCGAGGTGTTGGGGTGGTCGGGCGTGTCGGGCCGGGCGGTCTCGAGTTCGTTGGGGTCGTCGGGCGTTGCGGGTCCGGCCATCGTTTCCGGGGCCGCCGCATCCGCCGTCTCTGTGAGGGCGTCGTCGCAGGTAGGGCGGACGGGCGTGTCGGGCCGGTCGGCCTCCGGCGGTGCGGTGCTGTACACGATTCCGACCAACCACAATCCCACCGGCATCACCATGTCTGCGCAGCGGCGACGGATGCTTATCGACGCATGCGTGGCGGGTCGGTTGCCCATCATCGAGGACTGCGCGTATCAGGATCTGGTGTTCGACGGCGACGTGCCCCCATCCCTCAAAACTTTCGACGACACCGGCATGGTGATCACCGTGGGCAGCGCGTCGAAGGCATTGGCCCCGGGTCTGCGCATCGGCTGGATCGTGGCCGACGAGCGCATCGTGCACCGGTTGGCCGACGTCAAGATGCAGATGGATTACGGCGCGGGCACGCTGAACCAGTGGGTGTTCGCGCGGTTCCTCACTTCGGGGATGTATGCGGAGTATCTGGAGACGCTGCGCGGCGAGCTGCGCCGTCGGCGGGATGCGGCGCTGGAGACGCTGGACCGTTTATTCGCGGGGCGCGCGCACTGGAACACGCCGGGCGGCGGATTCTACATCTGGCTCACCTTCGACGAGCCGGTGCGCATGGGGAGGCTGTTCCAGCGGGCGCTCGAACGCGGCGTGCTGCTTAATCCGGGGGATATCTACGATTTCGAGAGCGACAACGCGCTGCGGCTCAGTTATGCGTACACCACGCCGGAGGAGTTCGCGCGTGCCGCCGCCGTGGTGGCCGCGTTGGTGTGACGTGCCTTGCGCGCTCCGGCGCGTTGGTTCGGCATGATACACGCAAGAGTTGCGGTTGTCGGTATTGAGCTGTATTCTTGTGAAGTTGTGTGTTCGGCATGTCGGGTAATACCGCCGGTTGGACACGGAAAAGACTTGACAAATCAAGGTTTAAGGGAGTCCATCATGGCAGCTCGTTGCGCAGTGTGCGGTAAGGGTCCGCAGACCGGTTTTACCGTTTCCCATTCGCATCGTCGTACCAAGCGTAGCTTCCGCCCGAACCTGCAGTCTGTGCGCACCACGATCGATGGTGAGAACACTCACATTCGCGTGTGCACCAAGTGCCTCAAGGCCGGCAAGGTTCAGCGCGTGGCCGCGTGAATCGCGTACTAACGTACCTGACGCATCAGCGTCCTTCGGAACCCGCTTGAGCTTCGGCTCGGCGGGTTCTGTCGTATCTGCGGACGCTCGCCATACAATGGTGCCCTATGAGCATCACCATGGACACCGCCCTTGCCGCGCTGATCACCAACAAGCGCCGGGTTTCCGCGCTCAAATCGCTGGGTGTGGTCACTGTGGGTGATGCGCTCACATATTATCCGTTCCGCGTCACCGATCCCGTGCCGCTGCGGGCCATTCGTGAGGCGCAAATCGGTCAGACCATGGCCTTCGCCGCGACGATCCGCGATCTGCGCGTGGTGCCGATGAACGCGCGACGTGGGTACCGGCTCGAAGCCACTGTGGACGACACGGATTTCGCCCGGTCGCGTCGTGTCGCCGGAGGTCTGGCACGCCTCACCTTTTTCTCCTACCGCAAGTCCTATGTGGACTGGGTGAGCATGCGATTGCGCGCCGGCTCGGTCGTGGTCATCTCCGGGATGCCCGGCGAATACATGGGACAGCTTCAGTTCACGCATCCCGACATTCTCACCGTGGCGCCCACGATGCCGGCCGTTGCTGCCGGACGTACCGTCAGCGGCGTAATGGCTCCGGGGCAAGATGAGTTCGCGGTGGCCGAAGGATTGGTTCCGGCTGCTGGCCCTGTTGCCGCTGGGCCGGCTCCGGACGGCGGCCCGGTCCCCGCTGGTCTGCCGACCGGCCAATTGCCTGCTCAGCCGAACGGACAAGCGAGGCGGTCCATCCACGAGTCGCCCTCCCCGGCGCTCAAATACGACGCCGACACCGTAGGTGAAGGGCTTGCGCGAGTCTGCCGCCCGCGACCCGTCTACCACGCCAGCTCGCGCATCTCCTCCGAGCATATCCATGAGACGATCCTGAACCTGTTGTGGATGATGGGAGTGCGTGGTTCCGCGGCCGGCTCCGATTCCAGCGAATCCGGACTCGTCGCCCCCTCCACCGAGGTCATCGCCATTCAGCCGGGGGAGTCCACCTCCGCGCAGACCGCCGTTGCCGGTCAGGCCGCCGATTCGGTCGCCGGGTCCGCTGCCGCGTCGTCCGGCGCCATACCTGACATTCTGCCCGAAGACATCCGTGTGGCCAAAGGGCTGATGCACCGTGCCGAGGCGTTTCTTGCCATCCACGATCCGAGCACCAAGCACCGGTTCGATCAGGCCATCGAGACTTTGCGCTATGAGGAGGCCTTCATCTCCCAGACCTCGCTGGTGAGGGCCCGCCTGCATGCCCATAAATCCTCGGCGCATCCATGTCCGCTGAATGTCGTCGGCGCTGTCGCCGGAGCGGTTGGTGTTGGTACCGCTGCTGGCGCCGTCGGATTGGAAAACGCTCCGGTTGATTCAGTTGACGCCGATGCGGGCTCTGGCGCTGCGGACGGGATTGGCGCCGGCGCCGCCATCCGGCCCGCGAACGCATCGCCTGATACGCCAGCCCTGAACCTGCGCGACCGATTCATCGCGTCGCTGCCGTTTACTCTTACCGACGGTCAGCGGCAGGTTGTGGACGACATCGCCTCCGACCTTGCCCGCGACTGGCCCATGCAACGACTGCTGCAGGGCGAAGTGGGCTCCGGCAAGACCGTGGTGGCGCTTGCCGCCATGCTGCAGGCCGTGGGCGCCGGGTATCAGGCGGTGCTGGTGGCGCCGACCCAGGTGCTCGCGGAACAGCATTACAAGACGATCCGAGCCATGCTGGCGCGTTTGCGTGATGCCGATGCGGCTGTTGCAGGTATCTCGGAGGCTGTGGGTGCTGGGGATGCTGCGGGTGCCGCGAAAACCACGGGCATCGCGAATACATCAGCCCCCCAATCCGATTCGGGAGTCACGGACACTGCAGGGAAGTCCGCGAGCGTTCCAGCGACCCCAGCCGTACCCGTCACCCTGCTCACCGGTGGCATGAAGCTCGCCGCACGACGCAAAGCGCTCGCCGAAGCGGCGTCGGGCGCGCCGGGCATCATCGTGGCGACCCATGCGGCGTTCTCCAAAACCTTCCAGGCCCCGCATCTGGCGCTGGTGGTCATCGACGAACAGCACCGTTTCGGCGTGGAGCAGCGTGAAAGCCTCAACGCCAAATCGGACGACGGCACCACGCCTCATCTGCTCGTGATGACGGCCACGCCCATCCCCCGCACCGCCGCCATGACGTGGTTCGGCGATCTCGACATCTCCTGGCTCACCGAGCTGCCAGGCGGGCGCAAACCGATTCGCACCGTGGTGGTCAACGAGGCGGACGCCAACACGATGGGTCGCATGTTCGCCCACATCCGCACGCGCATCGATGCGGGGGAGCGGGCGTACATCGTCTGCCCGCGCATCGACATGGAGGAGAGCGGCGACGGTTCGGCCGAAGGCGCTTCGCACGCCGGCTCCGAGGCCGGTGGCACGTCCGCGCGCGCCTCGCGTTCGTCGCGTGGCCGCGGGCGGGCCGGGGAGGTCGGCATCGAGGACCCCTATGAGACCTTCGACGACAATGGCGAGACGGTAGCGCGTCCGCCGTTGCATTCGGTGGAGGAGATCGCCGGGCGGCTCCAGAAGTTGCCGCAATTCGCCGGCATCCGCTTCGCCACACTGACGGGCCGGGACAAGGACGACGTCAAAACGCAGGTCATGGCCGATTTCGCCAACGGGGCGACCCCGGTGTTGGTGTCCACTACCGTGATTGAGGTGGGTGTGGACGTCAAGCAGGCCAGCTGCATCGTCATCTTCGATGCCGATCGGTACGGGCTGTCCCAGTTGCACCAGCTGCGCGGGCGTGTGGGACGTGGAGGCACCAATTCGTGGGCGTTCCTTATTTCCCGCGCCGAGCCCGGTTCGACGGCCGAGCAGCGGCTCGAAGTGATTCATCATTCCCTGGACGGCGCGGAGATCGCCCAAGCCGACTTGGAATTCCGCGGAGCCGGTGATGTGTTGGGCGATGCGCAATCCGGCGGCAAATCGAGTCTCAAACTGCTGCGCGTGGTCAAGGACGTCGATATGATCGCCGACGCCCGCGTCCGAGCCGAACGGTTGCTGGCTGGCGACCCCGATTTGGCGGGCGAGGTCCAGTTGGCGGGGGCCGTGCTCGATTTCACCCGGGGCAACGAGACGTTCCTGACCTCCAGCTGACGGTCTTCCGAGATCTTCCTAGTGGTCCGTCTCGCAATTGTTGAGTGGTATCGGCCTTCGCTGATGAGGGGGGCTGTCAGCAAAGCTGACTGGGGAGAGAAAAAGCTGAAACTCTCAATCGTTTAAGAGATGGACTACTAGGGTCTTTTCGAGGCTGTCTCCTACGATTTGCCCACTGCGATCAGGCTTTCTCGTCTGCAAGGGGTAGGTACACCGGTTGTGCGGAGAGCTATCTCCGTTGCAAGGGGTAGGTGCTCAAGTAGACCGAGCCGGAAAACCGTACAACGGCGTTGCGATGGCACGGCCGATACTCGCGGTTTGGCGCGCGAGGTACCCCTTGCAACGCAGATAGCTCCGGGGCGAAGGGGAAAAGTACCCCTTGCAAGGCAGATAGGTGTCGGAGGGCCTGACGAGTGACGAAGGTCACGGGCGATATGCCATGAGCGGTCGATGATGTTGTGCGCACCGATGATGTTATGAACGCCGACGATGCCGGGCAGCCGCTAGGCTGGTACGCATGCGCGTAATTTCTGGACGATTCAAAGGTGTGGCGCTCGCCACCCCCAAAACCGGCACCCGTCCCACCACGGACCGCACCAAGGAAGCCATCTTCTCCCATCTCGACTCATGGGGTGTATTGGATGACGCCCGCGTGCTGGACCTCTTCGCCGGTACGGGCGCACTCGGCATCGAGGCGTTGAGCCGCGGGGCGCGGGAGCTGGTGGCCGTGGAATCCTCCAGACCGGCCGCGGCCCTCATCACCAAGACGCTGGCCCAATTGCAGCGGAACCGTTCGTGGACCACTGACCTGAAGGCCCGCGTATTGGCCAAAAAGGCGGAAGCCGTGGCAGGCGGATTCGGCGAGCCGTTCGATCTCATCATGATCGATCCGCCGTATGCCTATGAGACCGAGTCCTGCAACCAGTTGCTCGCCGATTTGGCCGCAGGCAGCGCCACCAACGACCATACGGTGATTATGCTGGAGCGATCGGTCCGCTCGGACGCCCCAACCGCGCCCGAAGGTTGGGAGATCACCGAAAGCCGCAACTACGGCGAAACTGCTGTGTTCTACATCGAGCCGATTGCTGAGGACGACGAGGACGGAGAAAGCGACGCGGACGGCGCGGGCGACAAGAACAATGAGAACAGCGAAGGAGACCGAAGGTAAGGAATACGCCCTGTTACATCAGGTCAGTCGGCCAACCGGCGCGGATGGGCGGCGGAGACCTCCCAGCCCAGCGACATCAGGGTCTTACGGTCGGCTTTGTCCAACGCCTTGCAGTCCAGCGCCTCGATGAGGTCGGGGCGGATCTCGGCGGTACGGGCCAGCGCCTCGTCGCGGCGGAAGCGATCCACCTTGCCGTGATCGCCGGAAAGCAGCACATTCGGGACAGCCAGGCCGCGCCACACGGCGGGTTTCGTATACTGCCGGTGCTCGAGCAACGCGCCCTCGCCGGTGTAAGATTCCTCCACAATCGAGTCGGGATTGCCCATGAACCCCGGCATCAGACGGGTGATGGCCTCCACCATCACGGAAACGGCCACTTCGCCGCCGTTGAGCACGTAGTCGCCGATCGAATATTCGCGTACGTCGATGCCCTGCGCGCGGTAATAGTCGGGGATGCGCGCGTCATACCCCTCGTAGCGTCCGCACCCGAACAGCAGGTGTCCGGCATGGCTGAGCTCGGTGGCGTCGCGCTGGGTGAACAGCGGTGCGGAGGGGTTCGGGAAGATGAGCACCGGGGCATCGCTCGCCGGAATGGTGGTTGGTTGCGACATAGAGGCGGAAGTTTCCGTCGGTTCCCATCCAGGTTCCGGACCGGATTGTGGGGTAACCGCGTCGGTTTCGCCGTTGCCTCCGGCGCACGCGTCGGGCGCATCCAGCCCCAGCAGCTCATCGAGGCATTCGGCCCAGACCTCGGGCTTCATCACCATGCCCGCGCCGCCGCCCACCGGCGTATCGTCCACCGAATGATGCACGTCATGGGTCCAGTCGCGCAGGTTGTGCGCCTTGACCTCCAGCAGGCCCTTTGCCTGCGCCTTGCCCATCAGACTCAGCCCGAACACGTCGAAATACTCGGGGAACACGCTCACGATATCGATCTTCATGCGCTCCAGCCTAACGGTAGGCCCGCCCGCATTACACGCCCATCACTACACTATTGCGATGATGAATACGACGATGAACCTCCCCACACGAAAGAAGCCCGAGGTGCTGGCCCCGGCCGGCAACCTGCGCGGCCTCAAGACGGCCGTGGACTACGGCGCCGACGCGGTCTACTGCGGCGGCAAGGCCTTCGGCATGCGCTCGGCCCCCAGGAACCTGAGCCTCGAGGACTTCGAGGAGGGGGCGCGCTACGCCCACGAGCACGGCGCCCGCGTATACGTGACCTGCAACGTGCTTCCGCGCAACAACGAGATCGAAGCCATGCGCGAGTACGTCGGCCAGCTCAAGGACACCGGCGTGGACGCACTGATCGTCTCGGATATCGGCGTGATGCTCATGGCCCGGCAGGTGGCCCCGAACCTCGAACTGCATGTGTCCACCCAGGCGGGCGTGACCAACTATCAGGCCGCCAACGCCTTCTACGAACTCGGTGCCCGGCGCGTGGTGCTGGCCCGCGAGATGGACCTGCAGGCCGTGCGCGACATCCGCGCCAACATCCCCGACGACCTCGACATCGAGTGCTTCGTCCACGGTGCCATGTGCATGGCCTTCTCCGGCCGCTGCCTGTTCTCCAACTATCTTACCGGCCGCGATGGCAACCATGGCGAATGCGCCCAGCCGTGCCGCTGGAAGTACTCGATCGTGGAGGAGAAGCGCCCCGGCCAGTACTTCCCGATCGAGCAGACCGAGAACGGTGCCTACCTGTTCAATTCGCAGGACATGAACATGCTCGAGCATCTGGACGACCTTATCGACTCCGGCGCCACGAGCCTCAAGATCGAGGGGCGTGCGAAAAGCGCGTACTACATCGCCGCGATGACCAACGCCTACAAGACCGCAGTCAACGAGTACATGGTCCAGCGCGGCTTCGAATCCGCGGACGGCACGGTGCTTAAGCCCTTCCATGACCGGGTGATCCGTCCGTCCGACCCCGACTACGACGAGGCGACCGCCGAGTTCGGTCAGGATCAGGTGATGCGCAATGCGGATAAGGCCTTCGCCGGAGTGGCGGATGACGGTTACGAGCGGCCCGGCGTCGAATCGGCTGGTCAGCCGACTCCGGCCGGAACCGAGGAAGGAGCCGAGGAATCAGGCCGCTCGCAGTCCGGACTATTGGCTGAGCCCGATAACCTGAGCTATCACGCCCGTTCCACCCGACGCAAGTCCAACACGGCCGCCGAAGCCATCGAAACCGACTGGCAGCATGCGGCTGTTCGCCCGGCGCCGCACGTCAGTCTGCCCGAATGGCTGATCGAGGAGCCCGACAAGGTGGCGCACCGCGACTACTCCACCGGCTTCTACTACCCGGAGCACAAGGTTACGCAGAACACCGACCGCTCCGCCTACTTCCGTTCGTGGATGGTGGTCGGAGAGGTGCTGAGCTGGAGCGCCGACGAAGGCGGCCGCGTCACCCTGATGAGCCGCAACAAGATCGAGCCCGGCCAGCACGTCGAATTCCTGTTACCGGGCGCGCAGCCGCTGGCCTACACCGTGCCGGATGGCGGTCTGAGGGATGCAGACGGCGTGCCGGTGCCCGCCATCAACAACCCCGCACACGTCTTCTCGATGCCGTGCCCGCATCCGGTGCCGATCAACGCCGCCATCCGCTCGCGCACCAAGCGCCCCACCCTCAAGGCCGAATAGGAAGGACCAGCGACATGGCCGAATACACTGATGAGATTCTCGATTCCAACGCGATCAGCTCCACCGATCCGGAGGGCCGCCCGATTCCGGTGACCATCCCCATCGCCCTTGCGCCGGGCGTCACCGTGGTCTACACCACCCGTCTCGGAGGCCTCAGCACCGGCGACTACGGCAACCTCAATCTCGGCGGCAAGGCGGGCGACGACCCGCAGGCCGTGCGTTCCAACCGCATGGCCCTCGAGGAGGCCGTCGGCGCGCCGCTGTCGCTCGTCTCCCAAGTGCACTCCGCCGTGGCGGTGGACATCGATGAGACCTACGAATCCAATGCGCCGTTCGGATTCGACGCCTCAGGCACCAAGGAGTCCGAAGAACACGTTCCGGCAGCGACGGTGCTGGAGGCGGACGGTCAGGTCACCTCCCAGACGGGCATCGCGTTGGGCATGTTCGCCGCCGATTGCCTGCCGGTGCTCATGGCCGATCCGGTCGCCGGCATCATCGGCGCGGCGCACTGCGGCCGCCGAGGCCTCGAACGCGGGGTGATCGGTGCAACCGTCGAACTGATGACGGCCAAGGGCGCCGACCCTGCCCGCATCATCGCCACGCTCGGCCCGCGCATCTGCGGCGACTGCTACGAGGTGGGCGACGAGATCGCCGACACGTTCGTCAAGCGCTTCCCCCTGACCAAGACCGAGACCCGTTTCGGCGGTGCGGGCATCGACATCGCCGAGGCCGCGATGATCGATCTGGCCTTCGCCGGCGTGCATCAGGTCGTCGATTCCATGCCGCGCGTCCACGCCGCCACCGAATATCTGGAGGAGGACGTGGAGCTCGCCGAACTGTGCCGCACGGATGGCGAGGGGCCGGCTTCGCTGGCGGAACGCATCGGCGCGATCGACCACAGCATGTGCACGCTTGAAAACCCGCTGTGGTACTCCCACCGCCGCGCCGTGCTCGCCGGCAAGACCCACGAGGGGCGCATGCTCGCCCTGATCGTGCGCTCCTGAGGCACCCCGATACGGCCAGACTTCCCGATACAGCCGAGATTTCCGCAGTGCTCTTCCGATGGCAGACGGTTCGCGGTCGAGTGCCATCGGCGATTGGCCGGCGGCGCGGCGTGCTCGGATACGGCGTGCCTGAATACGGTCGTTCGGCGCCTGCAATCGCTGATCGGTCAAGGAAATTCCGTGCAGAATGGTGTGGGCTTGCTCACACCATTCGAGGGCACGTTCTACGGTGAGGCATTATGACGCAGAGAGAATCAGAGACTTCCGCATCGTTGGCGACTTCGTTGGACGCTTCCGAGGCGACTCCGCAGACGCCTATGGTGCAATCGGAGCCGTCGCCGGTCCTGCCGGCACAGCATGTGCCGGTGGTGGCCGTGGTGCTTGCGGCCGGATTCGGCACCCGGTTCGACCCGGACAACCCCAAGCAGCTCGTCTCCGTGGGCGGCAAGCCCATCGTGTGCTGGAGCATCGAAGCGTTCGAGCGCTGCCCGCGCGTGAGCGACATCGTGGTGGTGGTCAACGCCAAGGTGCGTGACACGGTCGAGTCGCTCATCGGGGAATACGGCTACAGCAAGGTCCGCGTCGTGATCGACGGCGGCGCCGAACGCGTGGACAGTACCGCTGCGGCGCTCGACACGCTTGCGGCCGCCGGCATTCCCGACGATGCCAAGATCCTCATCCATGATGCCGTCCGTCCGTTCGTGGCGCAGTCCGCCATCGATGGGTCCATTGACGCGCTCGACCAGTTCAAGGCCGCCACCGTGGCATACGCCTCCACCGACACCATCCTGCTTACGCAGGATCTGGGCGATCTCAAGGTGATCCGTTCGGTGCCGGACCGCGCGGACTCCTACCGTGCGCAGACCCCGCAGTCGTTCCGCTTCTCCACGATTCGTCACGCCTACGAGCTGGCGGCCGCCGACCCGGACTTCCATCCCACCGACGACACGCGAGTGGTGGTGGACTACCTGCCGGATGAACCGGTTGCCATCGTGGGCGGCTCGGAGACCAACCTCAAGATCACCACGCTGGCGGACATCCCCACCGCCGAGCGTATCGCCGAGGACCTGCTCGGCCGCGATCCCAAGGAGGAGGCCCGTGCCCGCATGCATGCCCTGCTCGCCCAAGCCGCCGGCCAGCTGCGCTAGCATGCCGCGTCGGAGGGGTGCCCGGCCCCTTGTCTTCGGCCTCCTGACAAGAGGAGTCGCACTATAATCAGCGAACTTCCGGCGCGGACGCCGGGCGATGCCTGGTGCCGCATACTGGCCTCCCGCGCCGGAGCCGCTAGACTGGAAGCTATGCGTGAACTCAATGTGGTGATGTCCGGATTCGACCATTACGACGGTGTGGAGGTTAATCCGGCCTACGAAGTGCCCACGGCCCTGGCCGCCCAAGGGTTGGGCGACCCGTCCGGTCCGGATGATTCGCTCGGCAGTGTCGAGGTGACCATCCATGCCGTGAGCCTTCCGGTGAGCTTCGCCAAGGCGTGGCCCACGCTGCTCGAGGCGATTGAGGCCGTCCATCCCGACATCGTCATCGCCACGGGCCTCAAGCATGCGGCACGCAGCGTGATGCTCGAGCGGTGCGCCACGAACCTCATGGACGCGGCCCGGCCGGACGCCGACAACGTGATTCCGCGCCGTGAGCCCATCGACCCGGACGGCCCGGCCGCCTACTGGACGCGCTTGCCCCTGCGCTCCATCCTCAAGGACTTCACCATCGACTCGATTCCCGCGACCCTGAGCTCGGACGCCGGCACTTTCGTGTGTAACTCGCTGTTCTACAACCTGCTCAACTGGATGTCCACGCAGGACCGCGTGCTCGGCGGATTCGTGAGCTTCCCGCTCGTCGGCCCGGCCCATTCCAGCCAGCACGGACTGCCGCTGGACCAGCAGATCGCCGCCGGCCGCGACGTGGTACGCGAGACGGTGCGCTACTACCTCAAGCCCTCCAACGCCGACATCCTCATCGCCTGACGCATCGTCTGAAAAACTAGGAAACGCCGGTCCGTCACCGGGGTCGTGGGCGGGGAATAGAACACGGTTCGCACGCATTGTAACGATTGCACAACGCATGGCGCGGTACAGCTCCACTATGCGCTACAGTGCATGAGTACGCGCCAAGGGGCGCATGTGTTGGGCGAAAGGAACATACAGCCATGGTGGATCGTTTCCCGGTGGTGCTGCGAGGATATGACAAGGAAAAGGTGGATGCGGCGTTCGACGCCACCCAGGAGAGCCTGAACCGGGCCCAGCAGACGCTGGCCAGCATGCGCGAGCAGATCGCGGCGGACGACGACCGCATCCTGCAGCTGCAGGCGCAGCTTCAGGAGGAGAAGAACAAGAAGCCCGAAGGCAACACCTTCGCATCCCTCGGTGCGAACGCCCAGCAGATGCTCGCCTCCGCCGAACAGACCAGCGCCGAGCTGCTCGAACGCGCCAAGCAGGACGCTTCGTCCACCCGCATCAGCGCTCAGGCTCAGGCCGAGACGCTGATCAACAATGCCAAGCTGGATGCCAAGCACATCGTGGATGACGCCAACGCCAAGGCCACCTCCATCCTGCAAAACGCCACCAATCAGGCCAAGTCGGTCACCACTTCCGCCAACGAGGACGCCGCCCAGCTGCGCGACCGCACCGCCAAGGACGTCGCCGAGCAGCGCCAGACCGTGGAGCTCGAGCTGAGCAACGCCCGCGAGGAGCACAACAAGAAGCTCGCCTCCGAGCGTTCCACGCAGGAACGCGAGATCGCGGACATGAAGGCGGAGGCCACGCGCAAGGTTGCCGAGCTGCGTAAGAGCGCCAACGACGAGATCGCCAAGCTCAAGTCCGATTCCAACGACCAGATCGAGGCCGCCCTCGCCGAGGCCAACAAGAAGCTCGCCGATGTGCGCGAACAGGTCTCCAAGATGATGACCGAGGCCCAGCGCAAGGCCAGCGAGATCACCGACACGGCCAAGGCCAAGGCGCAGGAGATCACCGATGAGGCCGAGGTGAGCCGCACCACGACGATGAGTCAGGTCAACGCCGAGGTGGAGCAGATCCGTAAGGACATCGCCGCCCAGCAGGACGAGGCCACGAAGAAGGTCAATGAGCTGCTGGCGCATCTCGAGGAGAGCCGCGCGGCCGCCAAGAAGGAGGCGGACGAGCTGGTCAGCCAGGCCAAGACCACGCGCGAGGAGGCGGATACGTATGCCGCAGCCAAGCGTCAGGAGGCCGACGAGCAGGCGGCGCAGATCGTGCGCAAGGCCGGCGAGGACGCGGATGCCCAGGTCGAGGAGCGTCGTGCGGCAGCCCAGAGCGAGCTGGATGGCCTGTCCAAGCACATCACCGAGCTGCAGCAGCGCGAGGCGGCCATCACCCAGCGTGTGTCCGAGCTCAAGGCGATGTTCTCCCAGGCGTTCGCCGGCTTTGCGTTCGGAGGCCCTGCCGCTCAGCCCGCGTCCCAGCCGGCTCCGCAGGACCAATCGCAGCCCGGTCAGACGGACGAGCCGGTCGCTCCCGTGCCGCTGCCCGTCGTCAATCCGGTGCCCGGCGAAGCGGACGCGCCGACCGAGGTCGAAGCCGATGCCGAGGCTTCGCACTCCCAGCACGGTGAGCATGAGTTCGAAGAGGGCGAAGAGCCCACTCAGGCCATTCCCCAGAACCAGAACCACTGATTCCGTCGGGGTCACGGTTGCGGATTTCAACGGTCGCTGCACTGGTGGCCTCTGCCGGCGGCGAATGACAAGCCGTCGATTAGACTACTAACGGCAAGATGCGGCACCTGAGCCTTCGGGCCAGGTGCCGCATGCGTTTTTCGTGCCACAAGCACGCAATCCGAAGAAGGAGCAGACATGAGTGAATTGACGCCTCTGTCCGGCGAAGCGCTGGACGCACTGCGTGGCGAATTCGACGCCGACGGCACCAGCCGCCTGGCCATGAACGCGGTGACCGCCGCCGGCATCGAGAAGGTGGCCCGCAACTACGATCGCGCCCGCCTGTTGCAGCGTCGCTTCTCCACCACCGTGGACAACGGCGAGGCCACCCATCAGGACCGTTCCGGCCGTTGCTGGCTGTTCAGCTCGTTGAACGTGGCCCGCTTCATCGCCAAGAAGAACATGAACCTCAAGGAGTTCGAGTTCTCCCAGAACTACGCGATGTACTACGACAAGCTCGAGCGCGTCAACTACTTCCTCAAGGATGTGGCCGCGCTGGTGGCCGCCGGCGAGCCCTCCGACTCCCGCCTGATGCAGCACCTGCTCGCCGACGTCATGGGCGACGGTGGCCAGTGGACCATGGCCATGAACGTGTACAAGAAGTACGGTGCCGTGCCGAAGGACCTGTTCCCGGAGACCGAATCCTCCAAGAACACCGGCGCGATGAACAACCAGCTGCGTCACATGCTGCACACCGCCGTGGCCCACCTGTATGAGGCCGCCGGCGATCAGGCCAAGACGGACGAGATCATCGCCGACGCCACCGCCGCAGGCCACCGCATCCTTACCATCCACCTTGGCGAACCGCCGGTCTCCTTCGACTGGGAGTGGACCGACGCCGATGGCGAGTTCCATCGTGACGGTGAGATCACGCCGGTCGAGTTTTGGAAGAAGTATGTGGGTCCTGCCGGCCTCGAGGACTACGTGTGCCTCGTGGACGATCCGCGCGCCGAGCATGCCAAGGGCAAGAAGATCGGCATCGAGCATCTGGGCAACGTGGCCGGCGGCGACCCGACCGAATACCTCAACGTGCCGAACCAGTTCATGAAGGACTGCGTGCGCACGATCCTGGTCGAGCAGGGCATCCCGGTGTGGTTCGGCGCCGACTGCGGCCCGTTCATGGACCGTGAGAACGGCGCGTGGGCCACCGACCTGTTCGAGTACGGCAAGGTCTACGACGTGGACTTCGACCTCGACAAGGAGGCCCGCGTGCGCTTCGGCGACTCCGCGATGAATCACGCCATGGCCTTCGCCGGCGTGGATGTGGCCGACGACGGCACCACCACCCGTCGCTGGCGCGTGGAGAACTCCTGGGGCGCCAAGATCGCCGACAAGGGCTACTTCACCATGTCCGACGACTGGTTCACCGAGTACGTCTACGAGGTCGCCGTCCCGAAGTCCATGCTCCCCGCCGAATACCAGGCCGCCCTAGAAGAGCCCGCCACCATGCTCCCCGCGTGGGATCCGATGGGCGCGCTTGCGTGATTCCGACGTAGCCGGAATCACGCAAGCGCGCCTGAGCCGACGCGCCGTTAAGTGGAAAGCCCGGTGGGCTTTCCACAGGCGCGGTTCGGGGCCACCAGCCCATCCATCCCCGCCCGACCGCGTCCACCAACCGGTCGGGCTTTTCCATATCCATCCGTCCACAGGTAGACTTACGCCTTTGTATGCCTATCGATGCGTCAATACAGGAGAGGAGAGTCGGCATGGCAGCACTTCGTGGTCCGGATAGTTCCGAGGACGAACGTCGTTTGGGGGAGCAGGCCGTCTTTCCCGAGACGGTCGATATCAACATCCGTCAGCTCGACCCCATTCCCGCACCCCGTGCGTTCCTCAAGGAGCAGCCGCTCACCGATGCGATGAGCGAGCTGGTGCTGCACTCGCGTCAGGAGATTCGCGACGTACTCAACGGCCGCGACGACCGTCTGCTCGTCATCGTGGGCCCCTGCTCGATCCATGATCCCAAGGCCGCACATGAGTACGCCGAGAAACTGGCCGCGGTCAAGCGCGAGCTGGAGGACCGCCTCGTCATCGTGATGCGCGTGTACTTCGAGAAGCCGCGCACCACCATCGGTTGGAAGGGCCTGATCAACGACCCCGATTTGGACGGCCGCTTCAACATCCGCAAGGGCATGTGGCTTGCGCGCAGGGTCCTCACCGATGTGCTGAGCCTCGGCCTGCCCATCGCCACCGAATGGCTCGACCCGATCACCCCGCAGTACATCTGCGACGCGATCAGCTGGGGCGCCATCGGCGCGCGCAACACCGAATCCCAGGTGCATCGCGAGCTGGCCAGCGGTCTGTCCATGCCGGTGGGCTTCAAGAACTCCACCGACGGTTCCATCAAGGCCGCCGCCGACTCCTGCTTCACCGCCGGATTCGAGCATCATTTCCTGTCCATCAACCTCGACGGCCGTGTGATTTCCGCCGAGACCCGCGGCAACCCGGACTGCCATCTGGTGTTGCGCGGCTCGAGCTCCGGCCCGAACTATGACGCCGAGTCCGTGCGCAAGGCGCTTGAAGCGCTCAAGGCGTCCAAGGCATCCGGCCCCAGCGAGCACGGTCTGGTCATCGACGCCGCTCATGGCAACTGCGGCAAGAACGAGGTGCGCGAGGCCGAGGTGGTCGAGGAGATCGCCGCCCGTCTGGCCGAGGGCGAAGAGGGCATCACCGGCGTCATGATGGAAAGCTTCCTCGTGGGCGGCCATCAGAAGCCCGCGCCGCTCGATCAGCTGGTGTACGGCCAGTCCGTGACCGACTCCTGCATTCCATGGGAGCGCACCAACGAGTTGCTGCATACTCTGGCCGACGCCGTCACTGCCCGTCGCGCCCGCTGACGCCGCGACCGTATCCACAGCGGCGGCGAAGTAATATCGCTGGTAGCGAGGACGTTGTGAGTCGCACGACGCCGCACGTACACTGGGTAATGGATTGAAGTCGCTATGAAAGAGGACGTCATGAACGACGCATCCGTTCGCCCGTTTGCAACGCCGCCATCGTTTACGCCGCCGTCCGGATCATCGGCAAGCTCGTTTGCATCCGGCGGCTTGGCCAGCTCATCCCATGCTGCCGATGCGGTGGATGCTGCCGATCCGTCGACTCTCGTCCGTCTCGCCGAAGCGCTGGAGCGTTCCCTTTCCTGTTCGCGTGAGATCATCGATCTGGTGGTCACCACGTTTGCGGCGGGCGGTCATCTGCTGCTCGAGGATGTGCCGGGCGTCGGCAAAACCACACTCGCCCGAGCCATGGGACAGGCCATTGGCGGCGAATCGCACCGCATCCAGTTCACTCCGGACCTGCTGCCCAGCGATTTGACCGGCGTCAGCATCTACTCGCAGGACACCCACGACTTCGAGTTCCATCCTGGCCCGCTGTTCGCCAACATCGTCATCGCCGACGAGATCAACCGCGCCAATCCCAAAACCCAATCCGCCATGCTCGAAGCCATGAGCGAAGGGCAGATCAGTGTGGATGGCATCACCCATGTGCTGCCGGACCCGTATTTCGTCATCGCCACCCAGAACCCGATCGAGCTTGAAGGCACGTACCCATTGCCCGAAGCCCAGCTTGACCGGTTCATGTCCTGCACCAGTTTTGGCTACCCGTCGGCCGAGGCGGAATCCGCGATGCTCACCTCCGCGGACTGGTCCCGTCCGCTGGACCGTGTGCGCCAGATTTGCACGGGCGACGAGACGACGGCCATTCGCGCCGCCGTCCGCAAAGTCGCGCTCGCCAAGCCGGTGGCCGATTACGTGGTGTCCCTGATTCGCGCCACCCGTTCCCATGACGGCATCCGGTACGGTGCGTCGCCTCGCGCCAGCCTGCATCTGGCCGCGATGGGCCGCGCGCGTGCCTTCATCAACGGGCGTGACTATGTGTTGCCCGATGACGTGCAATCGTTGGCCGTCCCGGTGCTCGCCCACCGGCTTGTTCTGGAGGATGCTGGGTACGGCTCGTCCTCCCTTGACCGCGCGCGCGGAATCATCGCCGATATCGTGGCGTCCACACCGGTTCCTCGGGTGTGACGATGCGGCGCGCAAGGCACGGCGGGCCGCACAGGAAAGCGGCTACGCGGGATTCGGAACATCGAACGCTGCGGCCTGCGAAGTCGGTGCGGTCCGTGCGGCCGATTCGCCACGGCCTGATCCGTCCGACCGTTGGCGGCTTGGTGTTGCTCGCCGCGGCGGCGGGCGCATGCTTCGGCGGCCTGTTACTGGACGACCGCACCTTGATGGATGCGGCCATCGCCTTGACGGTCGTGTTCGTCATCGCGTTGGTGCTTACCGGGTTGCAATGGTTCGGCTTACTCCCCATCGGTGATGCGCGGCTCGCACGGCAGATCGAGCAGCGGGACAGCCATGGCAACGTGGTGACCCGCCTGAGGGGCGACGTGCCTGAACGGCGTGGCTGGTACGTCACGGTGAGCACGGTGGCGCGTTGGGTCTCGCCGCTGGGATTGGTCGCGGCCCGCAAGGTCGTTCCCAGCGACGGCCAGACACTGGTGCTGCCGGACGGCGACGAACGAGGCGAATCCGGCATCGCGGCGGTGGACAAACGGCAGGTGGGCTCCAGTCAATCCGACCATTCCGGAGGCGTGCGCGCCTATGCCCCCGGCGATCCGCTGAAGCTCATCTCCTGGCGGCACACCGCCCACCGGGGTGAATTGATGACGCGCGAATCCAGTCGCGACGTCCGCACCACGGCGTTGCTGGTCCTCAACACCGTCGAAGTGTCTGAAGAGCAACTGGATTCGGCAGTCGCGGCCTTGCTGCCGTGGGCGTCGGCTGCACGGAACGGTCGCACAGAACGGCTGGTAGTGACCGACGGTGTTCAGACATTCGAGGGCATCGACGCCGTCGAACGGTTCCTCGCCGCCGTCAGGCCGAGTGGGGGAGTGATTGTTGACGGCCGGTCGGGCCGCGCGCGGTCGCGCGCGTTGGGAAGCCGCCATGCCCATAGTGAACAACAGTCCGCTGGTGATACGGCCGCGCCCGCCGCGCGGGCCGCCGCCATCGCGCGCATTGCGATGAACGGACAGGGACCTGTGCGGGTGCTGGCATGCGACGCGGCCGCCGACCAGCCGTTGCTGGGTGCGCTGCGGCACACGCCGATCGCCGATCGATTGACCGCGCTCGATCCATCGGCTCCGCAGTCGAGTCCGGCATATCGGCATATCACCATAGCCGGCGATTGGGCGCATGCGGGCAGCGGCACTGCGGGGATTGTCCCGGTGGGGGATGTGTTCCGCCGGCGCGAGTTCGCCGATGCATCCGCTCTCGCGCAGATACTGGCCTTGCTTGCCTTTTTCGGCGTGGCGCTCAAGGGCGTGAGCGGGCTGATTGCGCCCACAGGTCTATGGATATGGTTCGCCGCCGCGCTGTTGGCGGTCGCAGCTGTGGAAACGGGTGTCGCTGAGGGGCTTGCGGCCGGACGAACACGAACGCATCCGGGATGTCCGAGCACCCGTCCGGTCTGGCGATGCCTCGGGTACACGGTGCTGACCCTCATCGTCACGGTGGTGCTGTCCGTCATCCGGCTCCGCTCGGTGGCCGGCGACGCCTTGGCCCATATCGCGGCGCAGGGGACGGCTGCCGGTCAGGATGGTGGGGTGTCTGCGGGGGCAGCCGCGTCGTCCGCAGAGACGACCGTGTCATCTGCCGCATCTGCCGCGTCCACCGCTGCAGACGGTCCGTTTGCGGCCCTCACTGCCCGTTGGCAACTGTTCGTCGGCGTTGTCGAGGACGGATTCAATCAGCTCAACCTTCAGCTGCCGCCGCTTAAGGTGACCCCCGCCAGCGACATGTTCCTCATCCTGCTGGTGGCGGGGGTCACCATACTGATTCGGTTTGTTCTCGCCTTCCGTCCGGTGCGGCCGGCGATGGTGGTCTTGCCGGTGGCCGCACTCGCCGCGGACTACGCGCTGGTCGGCCATATCGCGCCGCTCTGGGCCATCGGCCTCGTGGTGATCGCGCTTCCCCTGGCGCTTTGGGCGGCCCGGCCGCAGCGGGCGGCCGCCGAGATTCGGCTGCCCCGGGCGATTCGGACTCGGACCGGGGCGCCGGCCCGGACATCCAAGGCATCCAAGACAACCGAGACGGCCGAGACGGACATCAAGTCGCCCAAGTCGCCCGAAACAACTCAGCAGGCTCGGCGTCCCGTCATCCAACGGTCCGATGGCGGACGGTCGCCTTTGCGCCGGTTCGCCTCCAGAATCACCCCACCGCAATCGGTGGCGGGTCGTCGTGCCTCCCTCGCCCTCCGCACCACCCCGGTCATCGCCGCGCTGCTCGCCGCGGCAGTCACCCTGCCGCTGACCGGCCCCGCCGCCGATCTGGCCTATCGCGTCCCGCTGTCGATCGGCGAGGGCGGCGGCATGTTCACCTCGAACACCGTCAACCCGATGATCGACCTCAAACGCAACATCGCCGCCGGCTCGGACGACACGGTCTTCACCTACCGGGCCTACCGACGCCTGTACCTGCGTCTGACCACGCTGGACAATTTCGACGGCGACTCGTGGGGCTACGATCGTGAATTCGCGCTCGACGCCGGCCTCTACGGTTCGGGCATCCAGCTCGGCCGCGACAGCGACGACGAGCTCACCCGCAGGCAGCGCATGGTCATGAACCCGCTGGGCGCGTACATGGCCGCCCTCGGCTATACCGGTTACGATGTGGCGCTCACCAATTCGGCCTCGCTCGAACAGTACATGGTCAATGCCGACGTGCGTATCGCCTCGCTGAAATCGCGTTTCCTGCCTGTCCCCGGCAATGTCTCCTACCTTGATAACGGTGTCGGCGACGACTGGCTGCTCTATCAGGACGGTACGGTATACAACCGCACCACCGGCACCTCGCCGGATATCGAATACATGGCGTACGGAAGCGCGCTCACCCCCATCACCGGCTCGTCCGGTTTCAGCCAGCTTACGACGGTCAAGGCCGCCGAGAGCAGTCTGCTGGATGAGGGCAGCACCACGGCCGACGAGATGACGGCCTGGTATCAGGCGCGTCGTAACCTCGCCGACACAGGATTGGCCGAAATCCACGGCGACAGCACCAACGATTTCCTTGTCATCAAGGCCACGTTGAACGCCGACGGCAGTATGGTCGGGCCGAACGGATGGCGGCTCGGCTCCGGCAGCTTCAGCGGGGGTGGGGTCATGCTTCTGGACGGTTCACAAGCCACCGTACCCACCAGCGTGGTGTTCAACGACACGGTCGTGAAGCAGTTCGGCTTCGGCAAGGACGACTACGTGCTCGGCTTCGGTGCCGACGGCAACGTGACGATCGCCGTACCGCTCAGGGACGTCTCCACGCAGTCCTCCATAAACGGCGACGACGGCGAGCATGTCAGCGAGTTCTACGGTGCCAACATGTGGGAGGGTCGCGTCGTCGGCGTGCTGAGCGGGATGAACTCCGGACTGAGCGCCTACTCGATGGTCAAGGGGTCCATCAGCGAGTCCAACCCCGCCTCCGAACGCATGAAGCGGTATGTCTCGATCAGTGACGAACGCGCCCACGCCAGCCGGTACACGTCGGTGCCGAAGGACCTGCCCGCCAACGTGCGCGCCGTCATCAACCAGGCTCAGGCCGCCGGCGTGCCCATCACGGGCGACAGCTACGACAATCAGGTGCGCGTGATGCGTTGGCTCGTGGAGTACTTCACCAACCCGGACAACGGATTCACCTACTCGCTCAACGCGCCGGACGGCGACGGCCGCGACAACCTCGAGGTGGTGGACGACTTCCTCGATTCCGAGACCGGCCACGCCGGCTACTGCCAGCACTACGCCTCGGCGCTCGCCATTCTGGGCCGCGCGATGGGAGTGCCCACCCGAATCGTGCTCGGGTACAACGCCGGCGTCGAGGATCGCGACGCGAACGGCTACTTCACGGTCAAATCGAAGCAGCTGCACGCCTGGGTCGAGGCATATATGGACGGCGTGGGCTGGGTGCCGTTCGACGTGACGCCCGCGACCGTTGACAACGGGTCCGCCAAGTCCGATTCCGCATCCGACTCCACCGATGCGTCCGGTGATTCCTCGTCCACGTCCGACGGCGATCAATCATCGACCGAAACCGATCAGTCCGACCAGAACGCCCAGTCCGATGATGCGGCCGGCGCTGACGAATCCACGAATGATGATTCCGCCGATGCCGCGGATGAGAACGGTGCGACCGATACCTCGCAGGATGCGGCCTCCGGCGCCACATCGGCCGGCGGCTGGCGGCTGACGCTGCCGGACATCATGACGTGGCCGGTGTGGGCCCGCGTCCTCCTCGGCCTGTTCGCGTTGGCGCTCGCGGTGGGCAGCGTCTGGGGCGTGCCACGTCTGTGGCGTTGGATGCGACGCCGCCGCGTGCTGCGTGCGATCGCACGGGCCGAGGCGCAATCTGATGACGGAACGCTGATCGATGCGGCGTGGCAGACCGTATGGCACGAGGTACTCAAAACCGCACGCCCGGCCGCCAAACCCAGCACCGCCGACACTGATCTGGACGTCGCCGCCGGACTGGCCAAACGTTACCCAGATCAGGCCGATTTCATCCGGGATGCCGCCCGAAACGCGGCAGCCGCCCGTTTCGGAGGAAAGGCAGAACCGGTCACCGGCCTAGCCGCGCGGTTCCGGACCTTCCTTAAGCGGTCCCCCCGTTAGTGGTCCCCAATGCCGCCTGTCACACCTCGAATCCGGCCTCGACCAGCGCATGGTCGATGTCGCGGATCAGGTCGTCGGTGTCCTCGAGGCCCACGGCGAAGCGGAAGAACCCGCGGTGGAATTCGGGCGGGTAGAGGTACTGGCGTTCGTCGTCCTCGCCAAGGAAGACGATGAGGCTTTCGTCATGGCCCAGCGACACCGCTGACGTGATGACGTTGAGCTTGGAGACGAACCGGTTGTGCCCATCATGGTCCGTGTCAAGACCGAACGCCAGCACGCCACCGAAGCCGGAATCAGGCCGGGCCAGCTGGCTTACGGCCACGTCATGGTGCGGGTGCGATTCGAGGCCGGGGTACGAGACGAACCGTACGGACGGAATCGACTCGAGATGCTTCGCGATGGCGAGCGCCGAAGCGTTGTGCTGGCGGATGCGCAGCGGCAGCGTCACCGAGCCGCGGTTGATGAGCCAAGCGTTGAACGGCGAGATGATGCCGCCGAAGTTCACCTGCGCGGTGAAGCGGATCTGGTCGGTGCGGGCCTTGGTGGTGGCGATCGCGCCGCCGAGCGCGTCGCCGTGGCCGTTGATGTACTTGGTGAGCGACTCGATGACGATGTCCGCGCCCAGATCGAGCGGGCGCACGTTGTACGGCGAGTTGAACGTGTTGTCCACCGAGACGAGGATGTCCGGATTGGCCTCGTGCGCCAGCGCGGCGATGGTCTTGATGTCGGACACCTTCAACGTCGGGTTCGCCGGCGTCTCGATATGGACCAGCTTGGTGTTCTCCCGCAAGGCCGCACGCACGTTCTCCGGGTCGGACGTGTCCACGATGGAGGTCTCGATGCCGTACTTCTCCGGCAGGATCTGGTTCAGCAGACGGTAGGCGGCGATGTAGGTGGTGTCCGAGAAGATCGCGTGGTCGCCGCGGTTGAGGAACGTGGTGAACGTGGCGGCCAGCGCGGCGACGCCCGAGGCGAGCACGACGGCGTCCTCCGCGCCCTCGAGGCGGGCCAGCTTCTCCTCGAGATACCGCTGGTTCGGGTGGCCGTTGCGGGTGTAGAGGTTCACGTCCGAGCTGGACCAGTTGATGTCGGACGGGTCGTAGGGCAGGGCGTAGGCGTTCGCCAGCGTGATGGGGCGGCGGATCGCGCCGGTTTCGGCGTCGACCCCGTTGCCGAGGTGGATGGCCAGCGTGCCGAAGCCGAGCGGCTGGTCGTCGAAGGATTGTCCATGATGCACGAGATCTGAAGTCATGCGTCCAGCTTGCCAGCGCCCTCCGGTGCGCGCAAGTGCGGGTAATCGCCCGAAAACAGTGCTATTCCGGGCTTTAAGAGCGGATTATTGGAAAACGGTATAGGGGTATAGGATGGGGCCATGAGTTACAGACATCGCAGTATCATCGACACCCTTCCCGCATACAAGCAAGGCAAGCCCGCTCCCAAGGTCGAGGGCCAGCGCTCCTTCAAGATCTCCAGCAACGAGAATCCGTTCGACCCGCTGCCCAGCGTGGTGGACGCCATCGCGCATCACGCGCTGCCGCATCTGAACCGTTACCCGGACATGCGCGGCTGGGCCGTGGTGGAGCGTCTGGCTCAGGAAATCGGTGTCAAGCCGGAGAACGTCGTGCTGGGCTGCGGCTCCACCGAGGTCATCACGATGCTGGTCCAGCTTGTGGCCGGCCCCGGCGACGAGGTGGTCTACCCGTGGCGCAGCTTCGAGGCGTATCCGATCATCGTCACCGGCGCCGGCGCGACCAGCGTTCAGGTGCCCAACCTGCCGGACGGCTCGCACGACATCGACGGCATCATCGCCGCCGTCAACGAGAAGACCCGGTTGGTGATCGTCAACAACCCGAACAACCCCACCTCCACGTCGGTGTCCGCCGCGGATGCCCACCGCATCATGGAGGCCGTGCCCTCGGACGTGCTGGTGCTGTTCGACGAGGCCTACTTCCAGTTCAACACCGACGCCGACACGTCCGTGGCCATGGATCTGTTCCGCGCGTATCCGAACGTCGTGGTCGCCCACACGTTCTCCAAGGCCTACGGTCTGGCCGGTCTGCGCATCGGCTACGGCGTGGCCCCGGCCGACGTCATCGAAGGCATGCGCAAGGTGGCCCTGCCGTTCGGTGTGACCGATGTGGCGCAGACCGCCGCGCTCGCCAGCCTCGATGCCTATGACGAGCTGACCGACCGCGTCAAGTCGATCGTCTCCGAGCGCAACCGCGTGGTCGCCGCCCTGAAGGAGCAGGGGTGGGACTTCCCGGAGCCGTACGCGAACTTCTTCTGGCTACCGCTCGGTGAGCGGACCGACGAGGCCGCCGCGCAGTTCCTGGCGGCCGGGCTCTCCACGCGCGTGTTCTCGGGTGAGGGCATTCGCATCTCCATCGGTGAGGTGGAGGCCAACGATCTGGTGATCGAGGTGTGCGCCAAGCTCAAGGCGGCCGGTTTCTGATAGGCCGAGGACGGGCCGATGGGTCGTCGCGGCCGTTGGTCGGCGGTGGCTGGCGACATCGGCGGTGAATGCTGACGTCGATCGGTGGCCGCGCGACGTCAGCCGGCGGCAGGCGGCACCCGATGATGGTCGGTGTCGCACGGCCCGCGACGGCTGATGCCGGCTGTTCGGTCGACGATGGCTCTGAGAAGCCTAAAACGACACGCCGATAAAAGCCCGGAATTGCAACGAAAATCAGCGGTTTCGTGAGGCCGACTTGCGCGGCTGCGGATTTCTTGCTTTAATAGCCAAGTTGCCTGACGAGGTCAAGCCAAGAGGCCGGACCAAGTAAGGAAACAGACTGGCGGATTTCCCAAGCGGTCAAAGGGAGCTGACTGTAAATCAGCCGCTTCGTGCTTCAGTGGTTCGAATCCACTATCCGCCACGCCCCGATAGCTCAGTGGTAGAGCACTTCCTTGGTAAGGAAGAGGTCGTGAGTCCAATTCTCACTCGGGGCTCTCTGGCGGGGTAGCTCAGCTGGCTAGAGCGTACGACTCATAATCGTAAGGTCAAGAGTTCGAGCCTCTTCCTCGCTACAAATAGCGCCCGCTGGAAGGTGGGCGCACCCATTAGACCTAAGAACACAGAGGTGAATGAGAATGGCTAAGAGCGCCGACATCCGTCCGGGCATCACGCTGGCCTGCACCGAGTGCAAGGAGCGCAACTACATTACGACCAAGAACCGTCGTAACACGCCCGATCGTCTCGAGCTCAAGAAGTTCTGCCCGCGCTGCGGCAAGCAGACCGTGCACCGCGAGACCCGTTGATCGCGTAGAGACTTTCAAAACCCGGCCCCAACAGGCCGGGTTTTTGCATATCTGCGCCCCATTCGGTGGTCATCTGCTTTATCGACACGAAATATCTGTAACATGAGTGCGGGCATCGGGGCTCGTGAAAGGGGTGCAGGGGAAAGATGCTTGTTTATGGCCCTCTGAGATGCCCTGCCGGCGTGATTGGGCGTGAGGCGAGCTGAGCCGCAGACATTTTGTGTCTGTTTACGGCCTTGGATGCAGGCAGAAAGAGCACGTTAATGGGGATAACAGGTGAAACGTATCTGTTTACTGGCTTTCTGAGGCCACAAACAGACACGTTTCACCTGCAACCCTTCTCGGGATGCGCAAAATACCTGCAGCCGTCACCTGTGTCGCTGCTGAAACCAACCGAAGTCGAAACCAAGCTAATCAGGCAGGTGGGGGTTGGGGTATGCGTTGCGCGACCGTAGGCTCGGCCGAGCGGCCTTGAGCGTGTCGCGCAACGTATGCCCCAACCTCCACCGTCAGCAGATAAGTAGTCAGTAGTCCACCGTCAACAGTCAACGATCCGTCGTACCCGTCCACCTCTACCCGCTCACCTCAGGAACCAAGTAGGATGAGCAACATGACCAGTTTTGCAGACATCACCACCATGGGCGTCGGCGGCCCCATCGCCCATTTCGTCGAACCGACCACCCGCGTGGGCCTCATCGAAGCCGTCGAGGACGCCGACTCCAAGGGCCTGCCGCTTGTCGTGATCGGCGGCGGCTCGAACCTGCTGGTCTCCGATGAGCCGTTCGGCGGCGTGGTGGTGCGCGATGCCCGCCGTCAGATCACCGTGCCGGACGAGGCCGCGCCCGTCGAGGGCAGTGACCGCACGGTGCACATCAACGCCGAGGCCGGTGCGAACTGGGATGATTTCGTGGCCTTCACCGTACAGCTCGGGCTTGAAGGCGTCGAAGGACTGTCCGGCATCCCCGGCACGGTCGGCGCCTCCGTGGTGCAGAACATCGGCGCATACGGCCAGGAGGTGGCCACCTCGGTCGAATCGGTGGAGGTGTGGGACCGCGAGACCAAGACCACGCGAGACCTCACCCCGGCCGACCTCCGATTCGGCTACCGCTATTCCGCGCTCAAGGCCAGCATGTACGCAGCTCCGGCCAGGCCGGCCGACCGGTTCTTCCCGACGCCGCGATACGTGGTGCTCTCCGTCACCTTCGCGCTGACCCATTCCGCCGAGGGCACGGTGGGGTATGGGCAGCTTGCCAAGGCGCTCGGCGTCGAGGTGGGCGACCGCATGGCCACCGCCGATATCCGCGAGGCTGTGCTCAAGGTACGTGCCGCCAAGGGCATGCTGGAGGACCCCACCCGGTACACGTCGCCGGCCATGGCGGGCACCAAACGCGAGGCCAATATCCTTGCCGACCTGCGCCGACTGGCTTCGGTCAACGAATCCGCCGGCATCGCCTTGGGCAATGACGGACTGCCTGTTCCGGACCGCAACCGCCACAGCTGCGGCTCGTTCTTCATGAACCCGATTCTGACCGCCGATGAGGCGGCAGCGCTGCCCGAGGACGCCCCGCGGTTCCCGGCCGTGTTGCCGGACGGCACGCCTGGCGTCAAAACGTCGGCCGCATGGCTCATCGACCACGCCGGTTGCCATAAGGGATACCGGGTCGCCGACGATGCATCCGCCGGCTTGTCCACCCAGCACACGCTGGCCCTCACCAATCGCGGGGGAGCCACGGCCACGGACGTCGAGACGCTGGCGCGCGCGGTACAGCGGGCCGTCAAGGAGCATTTCGGCGTCACGCTGGTCCCCGAACCGGTGTGCGTAGGCGTGCTGTCGGACCTCGACAGTTGACTGTCGGACCTCGACGCATGACTGTCGGATTTCGTACCGTATATGTACGAAATCCGACACTGAACCGTCGAGGTCCGTCGAGGTCCGACAGCCAAACAGCCAAGAAGCCAGGTCGTTGGACCGGGGAATCAGTCCGAAGCGTTAACTGGTAATAGACAAGTCACATTGCCTTCTCTATACTCGTTGTTCGATATTTTGCGCTCACTGAGCGTGCATACAACGAGAAGAAAAGGCTGTTATGCAACTGTTCCGTACGAAATCCGTCGAACAGACCATTGCCGAAACGGGTGAAGAGGGCCGCAAGCTCAAGCGCAACCTGACTTGGTGGGATCTGTCCATTATGGGCGTCGCCGTCGCCGTCGGCGCCGGCATCTTCTCCGTGGGCGCGCAGGCCGCTGCCTTCCACGCCGGTCCGGCCGTGATCATCAGCTTCCTCATCGCCGGCATCGTGTGCGGTGCGGCCGTGATGTGCTACGCCGAGTTCGCCTCGATGATTCCGGTGGCCGGCTCCGCCTACACCTTCACGTACACCACGGTGGGCGAGGTCATGGCATGGATCATCGGCTGGGACCTCATCCTCGAGATGCTCATGGCCGGTTCCGTGATCTCCAAATACTGGGGTGTGTACCTCAACGATTTCATGCGGCTCATGGGCTGGAATCTCAACACCAACATCGCGGTCGGCTCGTTCTCGATCGACGTCGCCCCGATCATCATCGTCGCGTTCTTCACGGTGCTTCTGGTGTTCGGCACGAAGATCGGCGCACGCGTGGACGGCGCGATGACCGTGCTCAAGATCGCCATCGTGTTCTTCGTGGTGATCGTCGGCTTCTTCTACGTCAAGGCCTCGAACTTCACGCCGTTCATCCCGCCGAGCCAGCCGGCCGACACCGTGCAGAGCTCCGCGGCCGTGGCCGGGATGTGGGGGCAGCCGCTGTGGCAGTGGGCCACCGGCATGACCCCGTCCATCTACGGCGTACCCGGCATCCTGTCCGGCGCGGCCCTGGTGTTCTTCGCGTTCATCGGCTTCGACGTGGTCGCCACCGCCTCCGAGGAGACCAAGAACCCGCATAGGAACGTGCCGCTCGGCATCGGCGTGGGCATGGCGCTCATCATCGTCATGTACATGCTCGTGGCCGTCGTGACCACCGGCATGGTCTCCTATAAGGACCTCGCCAAGCAGGACAGCCCGTCGCTGGCCACCGCCTTCGAGCTGGTCGGCGCGAATTGGGCCGCCAAGATCATCAGCTTCGGCATCGTGCTGGGCCTGGCCACTGTGGTCATGGTGCTGCTGCTGGGCCTGACCCGCATCGTCTTCGCCATGAGCCGTGACGGCCTGCTGCCGCGCAGCCTGTCCAAGACCGGCAAGCACGGCACCCCGGCCGGCCTGCAGATCGGTGTCGGCGTGGTGGTGGCGCTGGTCGCCGCGTTCTTCGACATCGGCGTGCTGTCCGACATGGTGAACATCGGCACGCTGTCGGCTTTCACGCTGGTCGCCATCTCCATCCCGATCATGCGCAGGAAGCGCCCCGACCTGCCGCGCACCTTCAAGATGCCTGGCAACCCGTGGATTCCGATCCTGATCGGTCTGGCGAACCTGTGGCTCATGCTCAACCTGACCGTGCTCACTTGGGTGCGTTTCATCGTGTGGCTCGTGGTCGGTTTCGCCATCTACTTTGGCTACGGCTACTGGCACGCCCGCCTTGGCAAGGGCGACCTAAGCGATACGCTGTCCGCCGAAACCGACAAAGCCGTCAACGGCTGAGGCTGCGCGTTGCTGCGGACTGCCGCGTGCAGCGTCCTACCGCGAGCCTAAGCTGGTACGCAGCGTGATTTAAGGAGGATTCCATGCCATACGTTGTTGCCCAGCCTTGCGTGGACGTCAAGGACAAGGCCTGCGTGGATGAATGCCCGGTGGACTGCATCTACGAAGGCTCGCGTTCGCTGTACATCAACCCGAACGAGTGCGTCGACTGCGGCGCCTGCGAACCCGTGTGCCCCACCGAGGCCATCTTCTATGAGGACGACCTGCCGGACGAGTGGGCTTGGTACAAGGACGCCGCCGCCAACTTCTTCGCCGAGGTCGGTGATTTCGGCGGTGCCTCCGCGCACGGTCCGATCGGTAAGGACCCGGAGCAGGTCGCCGCTCTGCCGCCGCAGAACCAGTGAGCGTCCGCGGTAATTCGCGGTAGTTTGCGGTAGTTCGCCGCGCCCATCACACATGCTGACGAACCCTCGGCTGCATAAGGCCGGGGGTTCGTCGTATCGTGGAACGGATTGCAAGGAGAAAGGTTTTCCATGGGCTTCCACACATATTCCTCCCCGTACGATTGGTCTCGCATCGCCGGCTTCAAGGCGACGGCCAAGGCGGTGCCGGGCGGCATGATTGATCTGTCCGTCGGCTCGCCCGTGGACCCGGTCCCCGAGTCCGTCCGCGAGGCGTTGGCCGGTGCGTCCGATGCCGCGAACGCTCACGGCTATCCCGTCACCGTGGGGACGGCCGAGCTCAAGGCCGCCATCGATTCCTGGTTCCGCACCATGCGTGGCGTGGACCTGAAGGCCATCAACGCGGCCGTCGTGCCGACCGTCGGCTCCAAGGAGGCGGTGGCGCTCATGGCCTCGCTGCTGCATCTCGGTGAGGGCGACGTGGTGGTCCAGCCCAAGGTCTCCTATCCGACCTACGAGATCGGAACCCAACTGGCAGGCGCCACCGTGCTCAAGGTCGATGACGTGACGGATGTCGAATCCTGGGTCCATGTGCCGCGCGTCAAGGCCATCTGGGTCAACTCGCCCTGCAACCCCACCGGCGAGGTCATCTCCGCCGACTGGCTTGCGGACATCGTGGCCGCGGCCCGCCGTATCGGCGCGGTGGTGCTTTCCGACGAGTGCTATGCGCTGATGGATTGGCGTGGCTCGCGTGGGGGCGCGCCGGTATCCGAGTCCAACGAGCCTGCCGCCGCCTCGGGCGCATTCAGCCTGTCCGCCACGCCCTGCGCGCTGAACCCGCATGTGTGCGAGGGGTCGGCCGATGGCATCCTGGTGCTGTACTCGCTGTCCAAGCAATCCAACATGGCCGGATACCGCACGGCCCTCATCGCCGGCGATTACCGTCTGGTGAGCGAGATGGCCGAATACCGCAAGCAGATTGGCGAAATCATTCCCGGTCCGGTTCAGGCCGCCATGGCCGCTGGCCTCAGGGACGCCGCCTCGGTCCATGCGCAATGGGCTCGCTATCGTGGCCGCCTCGCGGCGCTGGTCGATGCGTTGAACGCCTACGGTTATCAGGCGTCCATGCCTTCCGGCGCGCTGTATGTGTGGGTCAGGGCCAAGTCCGGCGATTGCTGGAAGGATATGGCCGCGCTCGCCAAGATCGGCATCATTCCAAGCCCCGGCGAGTTTTACAACGATGCGACGCATCTGCGATTCTCCGCCACCGCCACTGATGAGGCCATCCGTGCGGCATGCCGGCGCCTTGCCGAGCATCCTGCGTCAGAAGTTCGTTGATCATATTGTTGCCGCCTCTGCCGGGATTCGGATCGCGAAGCGAGGCCGAGGGGCAGGGTCGTCAACGTTTTGTGATATGGGCGTCAAGGTGTGGCCGCCTGACCGGACCGGTACCGCCGCGTCGATGTGACGGGGTGTGGCCGTGCGGCTCACGCCCCGAACTGGACGGCCTTGGACCCGAACTTCCGCCGCACCGCGTCCAGCGCGGCTTCGGCGTCGTGCCGTCGCGCCTGTGAGGTCCGCCCCTGCACGTCGGCGGCCTCCTCAAGCATGTCGTCCAGCGACGGCTGCACCGCGGTGGCCGCGGCCTCGCTGAGTGATGACGCGCTCATGCCCGCCAGTCGTATCGTCTTGGGCAGCAGGGCGTCCGGCCCGGCTGCGCTCGGCATCCCGAGCATGATCTTCAGCTGCCGCACGCATTCGGGGTACAGCACGCCGGCGGTGTCGGTCGGTCGTTCCATCGTCAGAGAGCGGGTCTGATAGCTCAGGTCCGCGAACCGCAGTTTGACGGTCACTGTACGGGCCACCAGCCCCTTGCGCCGCAGGGTGCTGGCCACTTCGTCGCATGCCGAGCGCAACAGGTTGCATACCACGCGCATGTCGCGGGTGTCGGTGTGCAGCGTGCGTTCGGAACCGATCGATTTCTCCTCCCGGATCGGCGTGACCGAGCGAGGGTCGATGCCATGCGAGGCCATCCATAATCCGTGGGCGGCCGCCGTCGAACCGGTGGCCCGAGCCAGCGTCGTCTCGTCCATCCGAGCCAAATCGGCCACCGAATTCACGCCCCATGCGTTGAGTCGTTTCTCCAGCGATGGGCCGATACCGGGAATGCCGCGCAACGGCATCATCTGCACGAATTCGGCTGAACGGGCTTTCGGAATGAGCAGCATGCCGTCCGGTTTGGCGTTGGTGGAGGCCATCTTGGCCACAAGTTTGTTGCAGGCGATGCCCACCGAGCAGGTCACATGGAACCGTTCGGCCACCTGACGGCGCACCCAGGCGCCGATGTCGCTTGGTCGGTTCCACGCCAGCAAGGCGCCGGAAACGTCCATATAGCCCTCATCCACCGACACCTGTTCGAATCGATCGGTGACGGTCAGGAACACCTCGTGCATGATGCGGCTCGACATCATGCGGTAGTAGCGCATATCCACCGGCAGGAACACGCCGTTCGGGCAGAGTTGGTGCGCGCGTGCGGCAGGCATCGCCGAATTGATGCCATAGCGACGCGCCTCATAGCTTGCCGCGGACACCACCGCTCGCGGTCCGGTGCCGATGATCACCGGCTTGCCTTTGAGCTCCGGTCGGCGGGCGACCTCCAGGGAGGCGTAGAAGGCGTCCATGTCGATGTGCAGCACCGTGCACCCGGTTTCGTCGTGCCCCCAATTGCGCTTGGCGGCGGCCAGTCTTGGTGCGGTGCTCATGGATTCCATTGTAGAAGGTGGATGATGATCGGCGGGCTCGCCTCGGTGCGATGTCGGTGGCCGGTGTTGGCAAACGATGGCGACGAACGATGGTGGCTGACGACGTTGGTTGGCCAGTGTCGGAACCCGATGTTCAGGCGGGAGTGCGGGCGCTTTCCGTCGATTGCTCGGCGTCGGACTCGGCTCGCGTCCTATGATCATGCGTCTGGTTCGCATGCATATCCCATCCAAACCCGTAGCCTGCACCCGCATCGCAAACCTGTGTCCCCAGTATCCACGCTCACGTCCGATGCCCACGATTATGCCCCGCGTCCGCATCCCGTGTTTCCGTCTCGCGCCCATGTCCATATTCCGGCTTGTTCCACGTTTGCGGGACGCTGTCCCGATGTCCCGAGTAGCGTGAGGCGCATGAAGAAGGCAGTTATCGATCTCCTCAACCGTGTCCCCGTAGTGCTCATCGTGATCGGTGAGGCGTTGGTGATCTACCTCGCCACGGCCATCGCCAAGCTGGCGTTCACCCAGCTCGATCCGTTGTATTCGGTGTGGTATCGCGTGGGATTCATGGTGTTACTGCTGCTTGCATGGCGGCGGCCGTGGAGCGCCGCCAAGCGTGGACGACTGTTCCACCGTAGCGCCCGGTCGTGGGGGCTCGTCGTACTGCTCGGATGTTCGTTGGTGCTCATGAACACGATGTTCTACGTGGCCATCAGCAATATGGACATGGGCATCGCCGTCGCTATCGAATTCATGGGACCGCTGTCCGTGGCGGTCATCACCGGTCGCAGCTGGCGCGAACGACTGGGCATCGGTATCGCGGCGGTCGGCGTGGTGCTGCTTGCCGGCGTCTCCCTGGCCAATCCGTCCGGCAATGGCACGTTTGCGGTGGGTCTGATCGCCATTCTCATCGGCGGATCGATGTGGGGCGTGTACATCGTGACCGGGCGTCGCGTGGCATCCGGCGGCAATTCGCTGGACAATCTGTGCATCGCGGTGACCATCGGTTGGGTCGTGCAATCGCTGTTCCTCGCCGTACCGGCCGTGAGCCATGTGATTCACCCCAAATCCACAGCCACATGGGCCCTCGAGCCCGGCGGTTCGCTGAAGCTGCTGGCGTTGCTGTTCGTGATTTCCCTGATGGCGTCGTTCATTCCCTATGTGATCGAACAGATCACCCTGCGCCGCACCACGTCCGGCGCGTTCTCGGTGATGCAGTCCATCAATCCCGCCATGGCGGTGGCTGTGGGATTGGCGTTCGGTGAGATTCCGAACATCGGCGAGATTATCGGCGTGGCTTTGGTGATTTGCGCGGTCATCATCACCTTCTCCGGTGACGCGGCGCCTGCCAAGTAGGCATATGTCTGCCTGATGGATATGGAATGTCGCCGTTGCGCCGGCGTGTGCGACGGCTTGCGTCGACATCAATTTGACCGATGTCGGTGTTCAGGGCGCGTCATATCCGCAAAGTGTGATACAGTATCTTGCTGTTGCGCTTGAATGCAACAAGGAGTCATGCCTGAGTGGCCGATAGGGGCACCCTGCTAAGGTGTTAGTCGCTTTCCGCGGCTCGAGGGTTCGAATCCCTCTGACTCCGCGATCAAGGGGTTCACGGGAAACCGTGAATCCCTTTTTTTCATGCTGGAAACGGCGGTATTTCAACGGTTTCAAGGCTTTCCAGCGCTCGCCGGCGGTTGTCGTGGAGGTGCATGACGACGCATGTTTTTGCACACGGGGGGTGGTAATTAAGGAGGTAAATGAAACGGGGTGCAAACCGTTTCCCACCCTAGGGGTTTGGAGGTCGATCATGGCGCGTCCACGCAAGAGACAACGAGCAAGCGAAGGCAAGCGCACCGCGAAGCACGTGAGGCGCAACGGCAAGACGTACGAGTATATGGAGTACTCGTTCGTAACGCCGCTGTGGGCTTTCAGCAAGTGGCCAGACCTGAGACTGCCTGAACGCACCTCCAAGCTGTTCCCGCTGGATCGCACATTGGATGGCGAGGCGTGGCTGAACGAGAGTCTTAGGGCCGTGCATGCCGGCACGTGGATGCCTGAGAAGCTGAAGCAAGCCAAGGAGAAGCGCGCGGGGATCACGTTCCGCGAGTTCGCCACCGACTGGGTGGAACACCGCAAGAAGACGGACGGCTCGGACCTGAAAGAAACGAGCAGGCAAAAAATCCGGGAGTCGCTTGACCTGTACTTGCTGCCGTATTTCGGTGACATGGCGTTAGTGGACATCACGCCGAAGGACGTGCAGGATTGGTTCGACTCGTTCACCACAGCCCGGCCCGACGCGGACCTGAGCAACCGCAGGGCGCACGTGTACCGTCATCTCCAGACCATGTTGAGAAGCGCCGCCACGGAACCCATCGACAACGAGGGCCACACGCTCATACCCATATCCCCGTGCCGCATCAGGGTAGGCAAGCCGCCCGTGAAGCATACGCCGGTACGCCCCACCCGCGATCAGCTCGACGCCCTACTGGACGCACTGCCCGAATACGTTCGGATGGTGGCGCGCGTCTGCGACAGTACCGGCCTGCGCGAGGGCGAGGCGCTGGGCCTTTGCCTCAAGCACATCGACATCAAAGGGATGAAAATACATGTGCGGCAACAGGTCCAGCGCGTCAGGAACGCGAAGACCGGCAGGTACGAGACGGTTATCACCACGCCCAAGACCGTTTCAAGCGTAGCGGACGTGCCCATGACGCAGGCGCTCGCCGACGCGCTCGCCGACTGGATCGACTCCCACGGGATCACGGACCCTGATGCGCCGCTATTCACCTCCAAGCGGACCGGCAGAATGCTAAGCCCGCAAAACTACAGGAATCAATTCGCAGACGCCCGCCTCAAGGTACCGGGACTGGAGACGATGCGCCCGCACGACCTACGTAAGGACTGCCTTAGCCGCATGGCCGAAATGGGCGCCACTGTACCCGAGATCATGCGGCAGGGCCGGCACGTGAGCATGGAAGTCGCCTCACGCTATCAGGTCACCGGAGAGGGCCACATGAACGATGTTATGGCAAGGATGAACGACTACGAGACCGGGCAGGCCGGCACGTCGGCGAGCGCTGCCGGATCGGACGCCACGGCCGACGGGCCGGGACGGGATGCCGATGACAACGATGCTGCCGCGCTCGCCGGCGCCAGTGCTGGGTTGTCATTAGATGCGCGTGTGACAGTGCTGCGCGAGCTGGATACCACGAAGCGTGCGGCTATCGTCGCCGCTTTGCCGGATGCGATCCGCGCCGTGACACTGGAGGCGCTGCTGTGAGTCCGCGTGTGGTGGGTGCGCGTCGCGTTATTGCGACACGCCGTGCGCGGAATGGTTTTCGGATATTCGCGCGCGTCTTATCCACATCCGAATCTGAGTGCCGTCGAACATGTGTTCGCCACGTGTTTAGGGGCTATTGGGGTACGGACAGTTCCTAGAAGGTCCGATACCGCCACGAAATCGAACACGTAAAATGTTCATTTTTCGGGGCGGTTGGAAAAGTTATCCACATTCCACCTGCGCCGCGAGGTGCTGCAACGCGGCATGCAACGCATCGCGGTGTGTAGCGTGGGACATGTCTTGTCGAGCGGTGCGGCAACACCGCGCGACAAGACGTGAAAACAAAACGAAAGGACGCCCGATGCGGCAACACCGGACGTCCGAGAACCTGAGTCGAGCAACTGCCCGACAGATTTGGAAAGGTAGGTTCATCATGAACAGTAGTCCACGTGTGCCCGAAACGCCGAAAACCGAGGCGGATGTCACGCGAGTCGGTCTCGTCAGTTTGAGTCAGGCTGCAGCGTATCTCGGACTGCGCGACCCGCGCACGGTGCGCAAGCTGGTGCGCGAGAACAAGCTGAAGGCGCGCAAGATCGGGTCACGAATCTTGGTCACGTCCAAGAGCCTCCGAGAGTTTGCGGAGGCGTGACCGCATGACCCAGATTTACGGAACTTCGGATGATGCCATGCCGGCCAAGCCGTTGAAGTTCGCGGACGATCAGGAACTCGCCGTCGGCCTGTTGTTCGGCTGGTGCTTCGTCAACGGTGTCCAGCCGCTTCGCGGCGACGAGATCGAGGACGCGCGCAATCGCGGGCGCGTCATCTACCGACACCCGCTCGTCGGACCGGACGGCGAAGACTATGCGATTGCCTTCGACGTGACCGACGCGCAGCTTGGCGCAACGGAGGCGCTTGTTTCCGCACTCGGCGAGCTGGGACTGGAGGCGGCGCAATGACCGCCACGCATAAGAACATCAAGCCGGCGAGCGCGCCGGCAGCCGACCCTAACGCAGCGCACGTGTTCCTCCCCCGCATCTCCGATGAACGTCCAAATACTTTGATCAACGTGATGGACGCGGCCGCCGAACTGCTCTCCGGCGTCTGCTATCCCGCCGGCGGCTTGATTGTACGCAGAAGCGTCCTGTGGGCTGCAACAACGTGGCTGCCGCAGGGCGCCACGCTGCCCGCCCTTGCCGGAGACGCGATGGTTACGTCCGCCGCGATCCGGCTTGCACGGCCTTCCACTGCCGTCGCGCTCGCCGCCACCGCACATCCGGGAGTCGGACGCATTCCCTTACCGCCTGTCACGTCCAGTTTCGACGACTGCCGCGTGCTCGCTTACTCGGCCGAGCGTGATTATGTGAGACGACTTTTCGAGGACCGGCGCGGACGCATTGAATTGTGCTTGGGTGAATGCCACGGTGAAGTCACAGCGGTCCGCCCCAAATTCCCGGCCGGATTCCCCGCCGACGCCGCGCGCGCCGTTCTGCCCATCGTGCAGGTTGGCGAAGCGGCATGTGGCGTGTGGGCCGATGCGGCGCACGCGCTCGCCGACGACTACGCGAAAGCGATGACCGGAGGAATTCCATGCTGACGTTCAAAAACGACGATGAGTTTTGGACATCATCGGGGCGAGTTCAATTCATCCGTGACTCGGCGCGCCATGAAAGGGCGGGCGTATGGGCCGTGCTTCAGGCGACGCTGACACGCGTTTCGGTGGTGACGCCGCCCAATGTGGTCATCCCCGCGTTTGTGGGCAGCCGGTATGGAAGCCTGAACTATTTCGTTGCCCTCGTCGGCATGTCGTCGGACGGCAAGGGCACCGCAGTGAGCACTGCCGAAAAACTCGTCAGGGACGATTTGGGAGCCGAGACAACGACCCCGGTTTCTGGCGAGGGACTCACCACGCTTTTCGCCCGGCGCGATCTGATGCCGGACAAGGACGACGACAAGCGGGACGCCGGCACGACCCTCAAATGCGTCAATTGTCGCGCCCTGCTCGACGTGGCCGAGGTGACGTCGCTGGGCGCCGCAATCGGGCGATCCGGCAGCACGTTGCTCGGCACGCTTACATCGGCATGGTCGGGCGAAAATCTAGGAGGACAGAATGTCAGCGAGGCCAAGCGGCTGCGCGCCGTGGCCTACGGGTACCGCCTCGGGCTCATCACGGGAGTCCAGCCCGGCAACAGCGACATCCTGACGCGCGAGGATGTCACCGGCTTGCCACAGCGGATTGCGTGGGCTAACACCCGCGACCCCGACGCGCCGCCCAAAGGCCACAAACCCCCGGCACCTGAGAGCACGTTCGGATTCGATCCGGCCAAACTGAAAGCGGTCCAGCCGACCGATATGGAACTTAACGCCCTGTATCAGGCCGGCAGCTACTGGAAGGATCTCAACGAAAATGGATCGCCGGCGTACCCAATCCGGGTTCTGGACTATCCGGACTGCGTTGCGGACGAGGTGGACGAGGACGCCGTGAACCGATTGCACGGTACACGACCGGCCGGGCTTGACGGCCATAGCCTGTTCCTGACAATTAAGACGGCCGGCCTGCTCGCCATCATGGAGCAACGGCCCGGAGCCGAGTTCACCGTGAGCGAGGATGATTGGGCGCGCGCAAAGTATATCGTCAAACGATCCCGAGAGTTCCGCGAGCAATGCATCCGATCCGGCCGCGAGACGATGCGCGGAAAACGACGCGACGCGCTCGCCGACGAGTTCACCGCCCGCGACGAGGCGCGGGAGCAGGCCGACCGGGAGAAGGCCGAGCGCGACTTCCGACGATACGAGGCACGCATATGCACCGTGTTCGGCAGGTACGACAAGGGCCACGAAGGACTCAAGGGCTACGTAGTGCAGAAGAGGACAGGCATACCCGCCGCCGACTGCTACGCCACGATAGAACGCATGCACGAGGCGGACCGCATCGGCACGACCGAAGAAAGGGCCGGCTCACAGATATGGGCCATATCACCCTCACAGGCGCAGACACCGGATTCTAGACACTAGACCACTAGACACTTACTCCCGCAAGGGGAAACCGACGCTAGACAAACCGGCTGTCTAGTTCTAGACACCACGGGAGTCTAGAAGTCTAGAAAACTGTCTAGACCCCCGAAACCCAATAATTCCAACATGTCTAGCGGTCTAGAGCTAGACAATCGCCGGCGAGCACGAACCGGCATCACACGATGCTCCAGTCGCGCTCGCCAACCCTCAGCGAAAGGACTAAATCATGAGCAACAACGACAACACGACTACGGACTACAGGCACATCCCCGGATACGTCGATTGGAACTGTGAGTTCTTCTCGGGAGCCGACAACCCCAAAACCGTGTTCAAGAGCGACCTTCCCGAATGGGGCATGATGTTCCTCATCGAGATGGACGACGACCGCAAGCAACTGTCATGCACGCTCGCCGGCATGTGCGACCCCATGCCGGAATCCGGCACCCTGTACTCCGCCCGCCTCCGGGAGCTCGCGAAGACGACCCCCACGCTGCTGACATGGCTCACGGACCTCATCGTCGTCGTCCAGCGTTTCGAGACCGATAATCCGGGGATCAAGCCGCCGCTGGACCTCGTACGCCCGGAATACACGTCCGACGGCGATTGTGACCGCCCGCTGTTCGCCCGGCATTCGCCCGGCTTCACGTCCTACGCGCTGGGAGGCGTGCGCCTGCTGTTCGCGTCCACCTTCCAGCCGCTCGAAATGAAATTCACGGCAGGTCTGACCGCTGCTGACGGAGACGAAGGCGCGATGTCCAAGACAATCGCCTCCATCGAACCTGCGAGCGTGTTCGACCTGTGCGGCTCCGACGAGCTCGCACGGATCACGCGACAGTGCGAACGAAGCCTTACCCCTTGGCTGAACGACTGCGCCGACGCCGCCGAATGGATCGAGAACCGCTAGTTCGCCGTCGTCTCCATATGGGTGGGTGGAGGACTCCCTCCCCGCCATTCGCGATGGCCGCTCGGACAATGGTTCCGCCCGCGAATGCTTCACGAATCGGCACGTGTACGAAACGTCACGCCCGCGCAGGGCGGATGGAGTCGTGACCGACATCGAGGCTGTAACGCCTTTTCAAAACATCCGCCCGGACGGCATTTGCGCGAGAAACCAGACCCCATGCGGCCGGCGAGCGGACCCGGGGGCACCCTCCCCGGGGGCGCCTTTTGCTGCTGCCGCACGCGATGGGAGGATGCCGGATGATCGTTGTTCGTTTTCTGTGGTGCCCGTGGTGCCGGCGTTGGCGCCCGGTGCGTTCGGCGCGCGCCGTGTTCTGCTGCGGGCGTTGTCGTCGTCGTTGGCGCGATGCGCATGGAAGGGCGGCGCCGCTGCCGTTGGCGCGGTTCACCATCGTGGAGTATTCGGACGATCTGACGGAGGTGGGGCGTCGCCGTACCATCGGCCCTCATGATCGACCGAATAGGGGTATGGCTTGCACGTCGGCGAGTGCTGTCGGGGCTGACGAGATCGTGGAACGAGACGGCGTATCGGATCGGTTCGCGTTCGATGCGACCCGGTATCGGCTTGTGGAGGACTGGAGCCGGTTCGGCCTGTAGGCGACAGCCGGAGCCACGCCGTTCGCCCGACGTGTGTGGCACGCCGGCGAGCGCGAACGTTTTTCCCACAATGGCCCGTCATATCATCCGGCGGCAGCGCCAGAGTCGCAGCGGCCGCCACGGATACCCCGGGTACTCTCCCCACGGGGTGCGACGAGGTGGCAATGGCTTATCATGGGTGCATGGCGACGCACGATTGAACATCGTTTTCGGCGTGTTAGGTGGTAAATAAGGTGGAAACGGGTTTTCGCCGAATGACATGAAGCCAATGTTTCCAATGCCTCACGGCATGTCGGTGTCGAATCCCTCTGACTCCGCCGACTAGGGTTCCGGGTGAAAGCTCGGAACCCTTTTGTTTTGCGCGGAGAACGGCGCCGTTCCAATGTTTTTGGGCATCTTCGGCCAGAGGGGCCGGCGGTCTGCAAATCGCTTCCGCACATGACATTATCGGTAGGATATCCGGTACGTGAACCGGGAATTCCCTGGGCCAGCGCCGTTACCGGTCATCGATTCGGAAGGTGACAGGAGGTCCGCGACCGGAAACCGGCGTGGCCGCGAGCAACTCGGCGCGCTGGGACGTTTGACTTGGCGGACCGTTCATGTTGTTGTTAGGGGGTATGGTTCGCGCGAGGGGGATGAATCATACCTGAAGATCAAGGGGGATTCACCGCCATGGAATATTTCGTATTCAACTACCGCCGTTATGACCCATTACCCGGCTACGACGGCTTCATCGTCGTGGAACTGTCCGATCGTCCCGTCCGATATCACATCCAGCCCACGTTCGTCGGCGGTCTCAATGCGCAGGAATGCCATGCGATGGCCTTGGCGGCGTGCCGCATCGCATGCACATCCACCGACGCGGTCCGTGGCAAGCTGAGTGTGGACCGGCTGCAGCGCGCCATGACCCAGCCGTGTCTCGAACGCCTGCGTACCATGCAATATCTGCTGGATGCGCACATGATCACGCATCCCGAGACCAAGGCCCGGTTCTGCTATCTTCCTACCGTGCCCACGTTGGTGGACGGTATGATCATCAGTCAGGAGACGCTGGAAATGGCCGTGTTCATGACCATCGGGCAGGAGGACATCCGCGTCAATCTGCGGTTCAAATTCATTGGCTCCCGCTGGATGTGCCAGTTCGCTGATCTCGGCTGAGGACGTCGCGCGCATTGTCGCCATCGCGCATCACGGTGGCGACAATGCGCGGCAGCAATGATGCCCCGGAAAACTCGCCCCGTGCCAATGATGACGGGGGTGCGCAATCAACGGGGATTGATTTGAAGTGCTATTAAGCGGACGGCTCCTCCGCTACCGCCGAAGCGTCACACCGCCGTTCGACGTGTAGCGGAGCCGGAGGTACGCCATTGTCCGTCCGCCTCCAGTCAGCCATTCTAGCGGTATCGTGCCAACGGCACGTCGATAACGCGGCAGCGAAACCACGAATCGCGTTGCGTATGCGATACATCGATGTACTGCGTCGTATAAGTCGTATGCCGTGCATGTTCCATTGGTTCCGAGTGCAGGACGCCTATTTGGGGTGCCCCCGTAATTCGACGGTTCCGGCGATTGTCCCGGCCGACGATTCGATGACCAATCGTCGCGTCGCCGACAAGACAAGACCGTCGCCAACGGCAATACCCAGCGGTAGTCTACATATCAGAGAGACAGGAGTGACCATCGGATGCATCGCGACCGGTACTGGCCGGTAGCGGCCGGTAACGGCCGGTACCGGACGCAACGGATGGAATCCGACGGATCAGGCGAAGGGGCAGGGCTATGAGCCATATCAGAGGACGCGGGCAGCATCGCGCGGGCGGTCCGCAGCCATACGCACGAGCGCATACGGGCATCGTGGCCGTGATCGCGGTATTCGTGATCGCGCTCGCGGCGGCATTGGGCGTCGGCGTCTGGCTCGCCACCCATGGCGACTCCAAAGCCGGCACCGACTCAGACGCAGGCCACACCGCAGCCTCGCAGACTGCGATCGACAAGCCGAAGGCGACCCCCAAGCCGGTCGCCGAGCATCACGGCAACTCCCCGGACTGCCCTGATACCGACTGCATCGCCCTGCTCGTCAACGGCGACCTGCTCTTCCATGAAGGGCTGTGGAGCCACTTCCAGGGCCCCAACCCCAATGCCACGGATGGCACGGCATTCAACTTCGACCCGTTGTTCGAGCCGATGAAGCAGTACATCCAAGCCTCGGACATCGCCGTATGCGAATTCGAGACGCCCATCGCACAGCGCGGCGGTCCCTACGCCGCCTACCCGATCTTCAACATTCCCCCGGAAGTGGCCGACGCCGCCAAGCGCGTGGGATACAACGCCTGCACGCACGCCACCAACCACTCGTGGGACCAGGGCTCGGATGGCATCGCGCGCCTGTGGGACACGCTTGAGGCGGACGGCATCGCGCAGACCGGTTCGTATAAGACCGAAGCCGACTCCACCAAACCGCTGGTCATCGATTCACCCACCGGCGGCGGCAAACTGGGACTGGTGACCGGAACGGTCTCCCTCAACGGCATGACCGCCGACTACGACTGGCAGGTGGACCGTCTGCGCGAGGACGGCGATCCGAACCATGACTCGGACATCCAGCGCGCGGTGGACAAGGCCAACAAGGCGCGCGAACAAGGTGCCGACGTCGTGGCCATCGCCATGCACTCGGTGCAGGAATACCTCGATTACGCCGATTCCTGGCAGATCTCCGAAGCCCACGAACTGGCCGACACCGGTGCGTTCGACGTCATCTACGGTGCCGGATGCCACTGTGCGCAGCCCATCGAGCACTACAACAACACCTGGATCATCTATGGACTTGGCAATGCGGTGACCGAATCCGCCAACACGCCCGATACGCTGGTCAACAACCAGGGCGTCACGGCACGCATCCAATTCGCCGGCAAGAAGGGCGTCAAAGGCTCCTGGCGCGTGAACCGCATCGATTGGGTGCCCACGGCCAACGTGCATCAGGGCAACTACCAATGGTGCCCGATATCCAGCGACCATCCCATAGGCGTCTGTTGGGACGAGGCGTACGACGCCCAGATACGGCAGCGCATCTGGAACGTCATCTACTCCATGGGCGCCGACCAGAACGTGGTGCGCGAATGGAACATCACCCAGGAGCAGACGGCCTCGTCCGGCACGAAGTGACCATCGATGGCGTCGGCAACTTCGCGCCGTGACGGTGACGGCGCAGTCACCGAGTCGAGGTGGCTTCTCGTTTCTCCCGCCGCACGCCTAATGTGGTGGGCATGACCGAGATCTACGAAACCCAGCCCGAGCGCACGGATCTGCCGCTGGTGGTGATGCCCGCGGTATTCGACTCGATGATCGGACCGCTCAAGGCGCAACTCCCCGCACTCAAGGACGTGGCGCGCGTGCGGCTGTATCAGGACTTCACCGAGGATGAGGATCTCATAGCCGAGCGCACCGCCGGCGCGACCGTCATGATCAACGGCGGCCCGCACCTGTCCGACAATCTGCTGCGACGTCTGTCCGGTGGCGTGCGCGGCGGCGAGGGCGGCGAGGTGCGCTGCATCGTCTTCTCCGGCACCGGCGTGGCCAGCTACATCAACCTCGCCCTCGCGCGCGAGCTTGGCGTACGCATCTGCAATGCCGTCCATTACGGCGACAACGCGGTTGCCGAGCATACGTTTGCATTGTTGCTCGAGCTGGTGCGCCGCGTCGGCGAACTCGATCACGGCATCAAGGAGGGAGGCTGGGCCGGCCCCCACATGGACGGCCTCCAACTCGCCGGCCGTCGGCTGGGCATCATCGGCCTTGGCGGCATCGGCTCGACCGTCGCCCGCATCGCCCGCGCCTTCGGCATGGATGTCGCGGCATGGAGGACCGGCCACACGCCCGCCGAGCGGTTCGCCGAAAGCGGGGCCACGCCCATCGACGACCTCGACGAACTCATCGCCGGCTCGGATGTCGTCTCCGTCCACCTGCCGCTCATCGACGGGGCCACGCGCGGCCTGATCACGGCCGACAACCTCGCGCATCTCAAACCGGGCACGCTGTTCATCAACACGGCCCGCGCCGAGGTCATCGCCCCCGGCGCACTGCTCGCCCGCCTTGAGCAGGGCGATATCCCGGCCGCCCTTGACGTCTACGACCATGAGCCGCTGCCCGCCGACGACCCGCTCCGCCGTATCCCCGGCATCGTGCTCACCCCGCATGTCGGCTGGCGCACCGACGGTGCGTTCCGTGAGCTCACCCGTCAGATGGTCGCCTGCATCGGCGCCTATTTCGCCGGCGACGATCTCAACGTCGTGGTCTCCGAACACTGACCCACTGCGTTCCGCCCATCCCGTCCCGCCGGCGCACCGGCCGTCGCTTCACAGCCGTCAGCCCGAGCCAGCATCCGCATACTCCGTCCACCCGTCACATGACACCCCGGACACCCACTCACGAAGCCCAACATGCAAACCATTCTCAACACGCCGGATCAGCCGGCCCATGACTCGCTGGTCGAAAAGAAATCCGAATTCATCGGCGACGCGGCCCACGTCGATACGCTCGACGAGGCGCTCGCATTCGTCGCCGCCATCCGTGAGCGGCATCCCAAGGCCCGTCATGTGGCGTACGCAGCCGTGTGCGGCGGTGCCGATGGACGCCTGTCCGAACGCATGAGCGATGACGGCGAGCCTTCCGGTACTGCAGGCAAGCCGATTCTCGACGTGCTTAAGCAATCTGGTACCACCGACTGCGTCATCGCCGTCACCCGGTATTTCGGCGGCATCCTGCTCGGCTCGGGCGGACTGGTCCGCGCCTACTCGTCCGCCGCGTCGATGGCGATGAAAACCGCGCGCGTGGCGCGCATCATGACCGCCCGCCGCTATCGCGTCCGCCTCGACTACCCGCAACTGGCCCGTTTTCAGCAGATTCTCGCCCAGATCGATGGACGGCAGGAGGCCGAGGAGTACGCGGCCGACATCCGGCTGACCGCCGTGGTGCCCGCCGAACGGACCGAACGGTTCGAGGAACGGGTGCGGGAGACGTTCAACGCCGCCGTCACACCGGAACCGGTGGATATGGTCAACATCCCCGTACCGCTCGATTAAGCTGGAACCATGACCGACCAGAACGCCAACGAATCCGCCGTCACGCCCATCGCCGACGCCCCGATTCCCGAACCGCAGTCCGGCACGCCCGCGTCCGCCAACGATGAGGCCTCGTCTGCGGCTGAGCCCGATTCCGGCTCCGCCGAGTCCACTGCCGATTTCGAACCGCTGACCGCCACGTACGAGCGTCTGCGCCACTCCACGGACCCGGCGGAACTCTCCGAATTCGCCCGCCGACCGTTGCCGGACCGTTCCGATCAGGCGGCGTTCTCCCGAGCCACCGCACTGCTCGAGGCCGTGGCCGGTAACCCGCACACCCCGGTTGAGGATCGAGTGTTCCTGGCGAGCACGATGCCGTTCCCGAACGTGCTGGTCAAGCTCTCCACCGACCCCGAGGCCGCCGTGCGCGAAGCCGTGGCCGCCAATACGGACGACAAGAACTGGCTGGTGGGCCGCCTGACCAAGGACCCGGTGCCCGCCGTAAGGGATACGGCGCTCAAAAACAAGCGCACCAGCTGGAAGATGCGCCTCGAGGGCGCGCAGAACCCTGAGGTGGATACTGAAACGCTTGACTTTCTCGGCTCGCTCGGCACCGAACTCGAGGAGGGCGCCCCTGCGGTGCTGTCCTCGATGGTGCGGCGTGCCGTGGCGCTCAACCCCAACGTGTCCGAGACCATGTTGGACAAACTTGCCGATGACCCGTCGGCGGAGGTTCGTCACGCCGTGGAGCGTCGCCGCCGCGCGTGACCGCGGCCGGACGCTTTGGCTGGCGAGTGGCTGGCAAGCGGGTGGCGTCTGACTGGTTACGTGACCGTTTACCCGGTGTTCGTCATCCGGACATCAATATGGGCGGCGCATCGCTGAAACGTACTGATTTGGCCGTGTCGCTTTACCTTCAATACGGTGTGGCGTAACCGGTCGGCGTTAGACTGGGGGCTATGAGTGAGCGTACCGAGAGTGAAGTTCGTCTGGCCCGTCCGCTGATTCGGTTGGCCAAATTGGTCGGCATAGGAACCAGCTATGTGGGCATGAGTCACGACTACCACGAGATCGCCGATGATGTTCTGGTAGCCCTGCTTGCTGCGTTGGGCATCGATGCCAGCAGCGAAACCGCACAAGAGACCGCCATCCGTCGCATCCTGAACCAGCGTCACAGCCGGCTGGTCGCCCCCACGGTGCTGCACATCGCGGGCAAGGAGGGCAAGGTCTACGTCAATACCGGCATTCTGGACGTGCCGTCCGCAACCATCACGCTGGAGAACGGCCAGCCTTACGAGGGCGCCATCGAAGTCGGCCCGGGGGATGGCTCCCAGGCCTACGACCTTGACGGCACGTTCATCTCCACCGCGGCCCTGATCATCCCCGCCGATCTTCCGGTCGGCTATCACACGCTGCACGTCAGGGTGTCGGACCGCGTGCAGGACGCCACGCTGATCAGCGCCCCGGACCACATCGAACTGCTTGATCCGATGAAGGGCGGCAGCCTGTGGGGCTGGATGGCGCAGCTGTATTCGATTCGTTCCAGTGGTTCCTGGGGCGTGGGCGACTACGAGGACCTCAAGAACTTGCTGGTGGACGCCAAGCGCAAGACCGGTGCCGACTTCGTGCTCATCAATCCGGTGCATGCCGCCGAGCCCGTCTCCCCGCTGACGCCGTCCCCGTACCTGCCGGTGAGCCGTCGTCTGGTCAACTTCACGTACATCCGCCCCGAGTCGCTGCCGGAGTACGCCACGCTCGCCGCAGACGCCAAGGCCGAGGTGGATGGACTGCACGCCGACGCCGAGCCGCTCAACGGCGATGCCCAGATCATCGACCGCGATGCCATGTGGCGCACGAAGATGCATGCGCTGTGGATCATCTTCAAGGCCGGCCGCTCCGCCGAACGTCAGGCGGCGTTCGAGTCGTTCAAGCAGACCTGCGGCTCCGATCTGGAGGCGTACGCCACATGGTGCCTGTGCTACGACAAGTGGGGAGCCCCCACCGCGGACCCGGACAACTGGGAGCGCAAGTACAACCGTGAGTCCCCCGAGGTCGCCGACCTCAAGGCCCAGTTCCCGGACACTCTGGACTTCTATCGCTGGCTCGAATGGGTCGCCGCCGATCAGCTCGCCGCGGCGCAGCAGGCGGCCAAGGACGCCGGCATGCGCATCGGCGTGATGTCCGACATGGCCGTGGGCGTGCATCCGCTCGGCGCCGATGTATGGTGGCATCCCGAGCGCTTCGCCAAGGGCGCTACCGTCGGTGCCCCGCCGGACATGTTCAACCAGCAGGGCCAGGATTGGAGCCAGCCGCCGCTGAGCCCCATCGATCTGGAGGCCACCGGCTACACGACATACCGCAACATGGTGCACGGCATGTTCGCCCGTGCCGGTGCGGTGCGCATCGACCATATCCTCGGACTGTTCCGCCTGTGGTGGATTCCGGAGAACCACCCCGCCACCGACGGCGGCTACGTCTACTACGATTCCGACATCATGCTCGGCATTCTGGCCATCGAGGCCTCCCGCGCGAATGGCGTGGTCGTGGGCGAGGATCTGGGCGTCGTGCCCGAGTACGTGTCCGATTCGCTGTCCAGCCATGGCATTCTGGGCTGCGCCGTGGAATGGTTCGAGCAGCGTGACGGCGTGTTCCGTCCGCCGGTCAAGTGGCGTCCCTACGCGCTGGCGTCCGTCAACACGCACGACCTGCCGCCGGCAGCCGGCTACCTCGAATTCGAGCACGTCAAGATTCGTGAGCGTCTGGGCCTGCTGACCGGTCCGGCCGAGGAATTCGAGGCATCCGCCAAGGCCGAGCAGGATGCCATGCTGGCCATGCTGGTTGAGCAGGGCTACCTTGATCCGGAATTCGCCGAGCATCGTGAGCAGCACGAGGCGGAGATCGTCGATGCGCTGTACCGCGCGCTCAAGGGATCGCCGTGCAAGCTGCTGGCCGCCTCCATCACCGATGCGGTGGGGGAGAAGCGCGCGCAGAACCAGCCGGGTACCAACAACGAGTACCCGAACTGGCGTATCCCGCTGGCCGATGCCAAGGGCAACGTGGTGCCGCTCGAAACGCTCTTCGACACGCCCGGCGCCCAGCGCTTCGCCGAGATTTTCAACAGCTGAAACCGTGCATCGTCTGGTGACGGTGTCGGGGTGATGGTCGCCGGGACTGATTGGTGTTTGACGGTCATCCGACAAGTACCATGGGCGCCCGGAATGTCCGAGGGACATCCGGGCGCTGCTTTTGTGGCACGCTTTCGCGGGAGTTTCTTGCGCCGAGTCAAGTCAAAGTCGATGTGAGCGGCCGGGGTATGGCTGTCGTGGTTGCGGCCATGACCGGTACCGAGATGATGCATCGCGAAATTCGGCGCACCACGCCGCTTTGCCGTATGTCAAGCCCGGCGATATACTAGTGGATTGTTGTGTTTCCCTAAGGGGTCCTTCAAAGCGCTTTCCCACTCGCCACCGAGGACTTTCAGGGAGCCCACGGATAAAGAGGTTCGATGCTTCTTGGATGCGCGCTGTGACCAAGCACACGTCAAGCAGCTGAAAACCCGGAACACAATGAATAGAAAAGGTAATCCAGTGAAAACTTTCACTCCGAAGCCAGCTGATCTGACTCACGACTGGTACATCGTCGACGCCACCGACGTCGTGCTCGGCCGTCTCGCCACCCAGGTTTCTACCCTGCTGCGCGGCAAGAACAAGCCGACCTACGCTCCGCACGCTGATCTCGGCGATTACGTCATCGTCATCAACGCCGACAAGATTGCTCTCACCGGCAACAAGATGGGCAAGGAACTCTACGTGCACTCCGGCCGCCCCGGTGGCCTGCGCCGTGATTCCTACGCCGAGCTGCTCGAGAAGAACCCCGAGCGCATCATCAAGGCCGCCGTCAAGGGCATGCTGCCGAAGAACCGTCTGGCCAAGGTCCAGCTCGACCGTCTCCGCGTCTTCCGCGGCGCCGAGCACCCGCACACCCCCCAGCAGCCCAAGGTCTTCGAGATCGCTCAGGTCTCGCAGCAGGCCAAGTGAAACCTGAGAGGAGATAAGAATCATGGCTGAAAACACCAACGACTCCCAGGTTGTCGAGACCGAAGAGGAGCTCACCAACTACACCACCGAAACCAACGCCGGCGCTGGCACCGGCACCTCCGCGATCGAGCCGGGCTACGGCACCGGTCGCCGCAAGGAGGCTGTCGCCCGCGTTCGTCTGGTTCCGGGCTCTGGCAAGTGGACCATCAACGGCCGCACCCTGGAGGAGTACTTCCCCTCCAAGCTGCTGCAGCGTGAGGTCAACTCCCCGATCGTGCTGCTCAAGCTCGAAGGCAAGTTCGACGCTATCGTCCTCGTTGACGGTGGTGGCACCACCGGTCAGGCCGGCGCCATCCGCCTCGGCGTGGCCCGTGCGCTGAACGCCATCGATCGTGATGCCAACCGCGCCGCCCTGAAGAAGGCTGGCTTCCTGACCCGCGACGCCCGCGTCGTGGAGCGCAAGAAGGCTGGTCTGCACAAGGCACGTCGCGCCCCGCAGTTCTCCAAGCGTTAATTTCGCTTCGACTGCGTTCTACCGAGCACAAGGAACCCCTCGTGGACTTATCCGCGAGGGGTTCCTTGTATCTGAGGGTATTTGAGAGCCCGGAAGTGTCACACCTGCTTCATCAGGGTGATGCTGAGGGCAGGCATGGTCCAGACCGTTCCGACATCGTTCGCCTGGGCACCGGTCCCCGTGCCGGCTTCGGCGGCAGACGTTCCGGAGGGGGCGACCGACCCGTCACCCGACAGACTGGAACCGGCCCCGGAAACGGAATCCGTAGCAGAATCCACAGAGGAACGCTGGAAGCCCGGCATCTGCCCGATTCCATCGTCGCTGACCGCTGCCGCAGCGGCGCGCCCAACGGCACGGAGCGCGTCCGTCACCTGCATGGTGCGGTGTTCGGCGAGGGATTCGGCATCAGTGCTGGCATTGCTGCCCGCGTTCGCCGCCTGATACGCATCCGCGGTGGAACCGGGAACGGCGTCGGAACCGGAACCCGGTTCGGAGACAGGGAAGCTGGGAAGCTGGCCATCATCACCGTGTGCCGACACCACGCCGAACTCGGTGGTGAGCACATCGTCGGGAATGGCACTGGCATCACCCCGATCATCGGAGCTGGCTCCGTTACTGGCACTGGCATTAGAGCCGGCCCGAAGCCGACGATCGGTCTCCTCCTGTGTCCGTGCCTGTTCGGCGAGTCGGCGTACCGTCTCATCGGCGTTCTGCACATGCTGCATCCACACGCTGATATCCTCGGACGTCTCGTTCTCCGCCGCCCGATCGCCTTGCGCCGGCCAGCGTCCATTGATTTCCGCGGAACACCATTTGGGAGTCCACTTGCTGTCCGACGGCAGATGGAACTGTCGGTCCTCGGCCACGCCGTTGACCACGATGCACACATCCACCTCGCTGTTGGACAGCAGCCGCATGGTGAAGCTGCGCACGCCCAGATCGAACCAGTCGCTTTCCTTGGGGGGCGTGCCGTCCGGCAGGAACCACTTCACGCGGTCGGACGGCTTCAACAGGCCCAGCTGGGTGAGACGTGTGAAGAAGTCCTCGTGATGGTACAAATCAAGCGACTTGCGCAGCGAGACCAGACGCGAGACCGTCTCCAGTCGGCGCATCTCGCGCGTCTTATGCGGCGAGTACAGCCAATCCCAGCTCATCCATGTGATGTCGTTGTCCTGGCAGTAGGCGTTGTTGTTGCCGTCCTGCGTATTGCGGAATTCGTCGCCCGCAAGCATCATCGGCGTGCCCAGCGACAGCATCAGCATGCCGGTCAGGTTCATGGCGGCCTGTTCGCGCGCTGCGATGATTTCCGGCGCGTCGGTCACGCCCTCCACGCCGAAGTTGGCCGAATGGTTCACCGAGGACCCGTCGTTGTTGTTCTCACCGTTGGCCTCGTTGTGCTTGGAGTTGTATCGGGTCAGATCGGTCAGCGTGAACCCGTCATGGCAGGTGACGAAGTTGATGGACGCCGTGGCTCCACGGCCTGGATCGGTGGCGAACAGATCCGCCGAACCGCACAGTCGCGTGGCCATCTCCTGCAGGCTCGTTCGGCCGAAGTCCGTGCTGCCGTCCACATCCTGCAGCCAGAACGTGCGTGCCGTGTCACGGAAACGGTCGTTCCATTCGGCGAACGGGATGCTGAATTGCCCGGTGCGCCAACCCAGATTGCCCAGATCCCAAGGCTCCATGATGAGTTTCAGGTTGCCGAGCAGCAGGTCGGATCGCAAGGCGTACAGGAACGGGTGATGCTGGGTGAACTCGCCGTTGAGGCGTGCCAGCGTGACTCCCAGATCGAAGCGGAAACCGTCGATGCCGATGCGCTTGGCCCAATACCTGAGCGAATCCACGGCGAACGTGACCACATGCGTGTTGGTGAAGTCGAACGTGTTGCCGCAGCCGGTGGTGTCCTCCAGACGCCCCGGATTGGCTTTCTGATGACGGTAGTAGGCCAGATCGTCCAGTCCGCGCCAGCACATGGTCGGCCCTTCCACGCCGCCTTCGCAGGTGTGGTTGTACACCACATCCATGATCACCTCGAAGCCGGCCTCGTGCAGCGCGCGGACCATGTTGATGACCTCGAGACGCACCGCGGTGGCGCCTTTGGCCTGCGCCGCCTTGGTGGCGTACGAAGGCTCGGGGGAGAAGTAGCTCAGGGTCGAATACCCCCAGTAATTGTGCCGACCGTGCTCCTGCAGGAACAGCTCGTCCTGTTTGGCCTGGATGGGCAGCAGTTCTATGGATGTGACGCCCAGATTCTGCAGATAGGCGAGGGTGATCGGGTGAGCCAGTCCGGCGTAGGTGCCACGCAGTTCCTCGGGCAGCCAGGGCGCATTGGCGGTGAAGCCTTTGACATGCAGCTCGTAGATCACGGTTTTGCGCCACGGCACATGCGGATGGTCGGGGTCGCCTACGTGCTTGTGAATATCACGGTCGTCGATGGCCACGGACACTGGCACATGGCCCAGCGAGTCCACGGTGCTCATCTCGCCGTAGGCCGAGCCAATCACCTTGCGGTCCTGAACCTCGCAGGCATACGAGAAGGCGGCCGGATCGAGCTCCATCGAGCCCTCCACACCCTTGCCGTACGGGTCGAGCAGGAACTTGTAGGGATTGAACCGCACGCCATGCTTGGGGTCCCATGCCCCGTCCACGCGGTAGCCGTAGCGCATGCCGTCCCAGGCTTTGGGCAGGTGCACGTACCACAGTCCGTAGTTCGGTCCGGTCATGCGGAACAGGGTCTCGCGCAGGTACAGATGCTCGATGATGCGTGTGCAGACCGGAAACTCGTGAATCTGGCGGATGAACGAGGAACCGGGGTCAGAGAATAGTCGGATGGAGTCCTGGAAGAAGGCGCTGGGCCGATCTATGGATTCCAGCACGCATAGCCAGACCTGACCTGCGGTTTCGGAACGGACTACGACGTCTGCGCCACCGTCATCGGTGAAGTAGAAGCCTGGGCGGGTGGCATAACGATGCAACGGTGGATTTCTCATACACCCATTGTAGACGTGGGGCCTGAGACCCGTATTCCCCTGATTCCGTCAAGATAGTGCTGCGCAAACCGCAACGCCGCGCCTATGGCGTCTTGATCCTCGCCGCAGTAGCTCCTGCGCAGCGTGAAATGGTCCGTTCCGAACGGGCTGCGGCGCGCCACGCGGGCCTTGAGGTCCGCGATCTCGTCATCCTCGAGCATCGGCGCCGCTTCGCCTCCGATGATCACGTCGCCGGCGATGACCGAACGTGCATTCGCGATGGCCTGCGCCACGTAGTCGAGCCATTCGTTCATGCGCTCACGGTGATGGCGCTCGCCCTGCTCGAGCACGCTGAAGAAACCGGGGATGGATTCGTAATCCTCCGGCAACGTTTCCAGTGAGCAGTAGGCGTCCATGCACCCTCGTCGCCCGCAGTAGCAGGAGCGGCCGTTCGGCACCAGTGTCATATGTTCGATTGCGCCGTCGCATTGGTTCGGCCCCTGATGGAGCCTTCCGCCAATGATGACCGCGCCTCCCGGCCTGCGGTCGAGGTAGACGCATAGTGCGTCGCGGAGTGTGGCGTCGAACCACAGTTCGGCCATGGCCGAGGCGTCGGCGTCCCGGACCATCAGACATGGCAGATGTACTGACTGGCCCATCGTGTCCAGCGTCAGGCCGGTGTTGCCCATGATGGGCCCGAACGTCACCGTCGCGCCATCGGGCGAGATGACGCCGCGGATGGAAAACGCCGCGCCCAGTACCGATCCGTGCTTTCGCGCCACATCGGCTGCGAAGTTGTCGATGATGCCGCCGATGCGCTGGTAATAGACGTTGGTGTTGCGGTACGGGACCACGCTGTTCAGCCGTGCCACCACGCCGCCGTGCAGATTCACGGCGCGCAGCCGCAGTTCGTGGGCATCCATGCTGACGCCGATGGCGGTACGGTGGTCGGGATTGAATTCGTAGCACTGCGCCTTGCGACCGCCGGTGGATTGCTGGAGGTCGCCTCTGCCGATGATGTGCTCGGCCTCCAGCTCACGGAGGTTTTGCGCGACGGTGGGAAGACTGAGCTGGAGTTCATCCGCCAGCTGCCGTTTGGTGACGTGCCGGTGCGCGTAGAGGTAGGCGATGATGGCGCTACGGTTGTGCGCCTTGACTTCGCTGGGCGGCAGTGCCTTCATTTCGGTGCCTCCATTGGCTGATCGGCATGGATACTGCAAGATAACGGAGATGGGGACGCGACGATCGGTTCGCCGTCCGTCTTTATCGTTGCATTTATAGGGAAATACCTTACTTATCTAAACACGTTTTAGATAATTGCGCAAGAATGCGATACTTTACGGAAATCACTTTATAGAAGTTGCGGGCAGATCGTCTCAGCAGTGCTGTTCATATACCAAAAAAGCGAACAATAGTTACCATAATAGCCGTATTTCACCTCAAAAATAAGGCTTATTGAACAAAAGCAAACAAAAAAATTCCATAATCACACATGAAACGCCGTTGGAATTGTGCGAATGCAGGGCAAAAATCGCTTCGGTATATTGTGACTCAGGTCACAACGAGTTGTGACGGCGGTTTCTTGCCATCAGCACGAATCGATGCCTGTATCGTCTCGTCGAATGATGGTGGGCCGCTGCATAGGAAACTTTGCCCTACACCCCAAGAACGATCGAGGAGGACCCAAGTGGCAGAAGCAAAGAACAAGGTCGAGGCGACCAAGCCGACCCCCGAGGAGAAGCAGGCGGCGGCCGAGGCCGAGGTGGATGCGCTCGTGCAGAAGGCGCTCAAGGCGCTGGACGAGTTTGAGAATCTGGATCAGAAGCAGGTGGACCGCATCGTGGCGAAGGCCTCGGTGGCGGCGCTGAACAAGCATCTGGTGCTTGCGAAGATGGCCGTGGACGAGACCGGCCGTGGTCTCGTGGAGGACAAGGCCACGAAGAACATCTTCGCCTGCGAGCATGTCACGAATTACATGGCCGGTCAGAAGACCGTCGGCATCATTCGTGAGGACGATGTCATGGGCATCGATGAGGTCGCCGAGCCGGTGGGCGTGGTCGCGGGCGTGACCCCGGTCACCAACCCGACCTCCACCGCCATCTTCAAGTCGCTGATCGCCCTGAAGACCCGTTGCCCGATCATCTTCGGCTTCCACCCCGGCGCCCAGAAGTGTTCGGTCGAGGCCGCGCGCATCGTGCGTGACGCCGCCATCGAGGCCGGCGCCCCGGCCAACTGCATCCAGTGGATCGAGCACCCGTCCATCGAGGCGACCGGCGCGCTGATGAAGCACCCGGGCGTGGCCACGATCCTGGCGACCGGTGGCCCGGGCATGGTCAAGGCCGCGTATTCCTCCGGCAAGCCGGCCCTGGGCGTGGGCGCCGGCAACGCCCCGGCCTACATCGACACGGATGTGGACATCGTGCGTGCCGCCAACGACCTGGTGCTCTCCAAGCACTTCGACTACGGCATGATCTGCGCCACCGAGCAGGCCATCATCGCCCACAAGGACGTGTACGACGCGCTGGTCAAGGAGCTCAAGACCCGCAAGGCGTACTTCGTGAACGCCGAGGAGAAGGCCAAGCTCGAGCAGTACATGTTCGGCTGCACCGCCGGCTCCGGCCAGATGCCGAAGCTCAACTCCGTGGTGCCGGGCAAGTCCCCGCAGTACATCGCCAAGGCTGCCGGCTTCGAGATCCCGGCCGACGCGACCATCATCTGCGCCGAATGCAAGGAGGTCTCCGACGACGAGCCGCTGACCCACGAGAAGCTCGCCCCGGTGCAGGCCGTGCTCAAGGCCGATTCCAAGGAACAGGCCTTCGAGATGTGCGAGAAGATGCTGCGTCTGGGCGCCGGCCACACCGCCGCCATCCACACCAACAACCAGGAGCTCGTGCGTGAGTACGGCCTGCGGATGCACGCATGCCGCATCATCTGGAACCAGCCGAGCTCGCTGGGCGGCATCGGTGACATCTACAACGCGATCGCCCCGTCGCTGACCCTGGGCTGCGGCTCCTACGGCGGCAACTCGGTGTCCGGCAACGTGCAGGCCGTGAACCTCGTCAACATCAAGCGCATCGCTCGGAGGAACAACAACATGCAGTGGTTCAAGATCCCGCCGAAGACCTACTTCGAGCCGAACGCCATCAAGTACCTGCGCGACATGTTCGGCATCGAGAAGGCCGTCATCGTGTGCGACAAGGTGATGGAGCAGCTGGGCGTCGTGGACAAGATCATCGACCAGCTGCGCGCGCGTTCCAACAACGTGACGTTCCGCATCATCGACTACGTGGAGCCGGAGCCCTCCGTCGAGACCGTCGAGAAGGGCGCGGAGATGATGCGCGAGGAGTTCGAGCCCGATACGATCATCGCGGTCGGCGGCGGCTCGCCGATGGACGCGGCCAAGATCATGTGGCTGCTCTACGAGCACCCGGAGATCGCGTTCTCCGACGTGCGCGAGAAGTTCTTCGACATCCGCAAGCGCGCTTTCAAGATCCCGCCGCTGGGCAAGAAGGCCAAGCTCGTGTGCATCCCGACCTCGTCCGGCACCGGCTCCGAGGTGACGCCGTTCGCCGTGATCACGGACCACAAGACCGGCTACAAGTACCCGATCACCGACTACGCGCTGACCCCGTCTGTGGCCATCGTGGATCCGGTGCTAGCCCGCACCCAGCCTCGCCGTCTGGCCTCCGACGCCGGCTTCGACGCGCTGACCCACAGCTTCGAGGCGTACGTGTCGGTGTACGCGAACGACTTCACCGACGGCATGGCCCTGCACGCGGCCAAGCTCATCTGGGAGAACCTGGCCGAGTCCGTCAACGGCGAGCCCGGTCTGGCCAAGACGAACGCGCAGGAGAAAATGCACAACGCCGCCACGATGGCCGGCATGGCGTTCGGCTCCGCGTTCCTGGGCATGTGCCACGGCATGGCCCACACCATCGGCGCCCTGTGCCACATCGCGCACGGCCGCACCAACTCGATCCTGCTGCCGTACGTGATCCGCTACAACGGCCAGATCCCGGAGGAGCCGACCAGCTGGCCGAAGTACAACAAGTACGTCGCTCCGGAACGCTACCGCGACATCGCCCGCAACCTCGGCATCGACACCGGCCGCACCCCGGCCGAGGCCGTCGAGAACCTGGCGAAGGCCGTCGAGGACTACCGCGACAACAAGCTCGGCATGAACAAGAGCTTCCAGGATTGCGGTGTGGACGAGGACTACTTCTGGAGCGTGCTCGACCAGATCGGCATGCGCGCCTACGAGGATCAGTGCACCCCGGCCAACCCGCGCATCCCGCTGATCAACGACATGAAGGACATCGCCATCGCCGCCTACTACGGCGTCAGCCAGGCCGAAGGCCACAAGCTGCGCGTCGAGCGCGAGGGCGAAGCCGCCACCGAGGAAGCCTCCGAGCGCGTCTGACATGTGCGATGAGTCGGATATTGGTATCGGATTGCCATATGTCGGATTGATGTCTGATCGGTCCAGATTGGTGACTGATTGGTGACTGACCGATACTGATCGGCACTGACCGGTACTGACCAGTGACTGTCAGATATATGACTGTCTGACCGATGGCTGTCGGTTATCCGACTGTTTGACCGGTGACTGTCGGATGTCTGAATATCTGATATCTGACAGTCGGTTATCCGAATATCTAATGTCCGACCCGATACCGGTCACAGGGGAGCCCGTCCATTGCGGACGGGCTCTTTTTCGTATTACGCCGTATTGCGGCTACAATGCGACGGCTACATCACCACCGCGATGATGCATCCGAAGACGAGGAGACTTGAGAAGCATTCGGTGACGCCGACGATCATCGGCTTGATGGTGCGCGTTCGGGCGACGAGCGGCAATGCGATCGCCCGCGCCAGCAGCGCAGCCGCGGCAATCAGCGTCAGCAGCGTCGACAGATTGTGCATCGGATTCAGCGCCATTGCCTGGAACATCATCGCAGTAGCGAACAACGCCCCATGCCATATCCACGACGCCCACAGCCATCCGCGTTTGCCGCGTTCCCGAATCATGGTCTTCACGAACAGCACCGAGCCGAACTGCGTGACCGCAAACAGGAGGGTGGCGACCAACCCCTCCGGTGGCAAGGCGCCTTCCGGCCACCAGGCCTGAAGGTCGAACAGCCGCTCAATGGCTGGCATATCGCGAACCGCCGCATACACGGTGTCAGGATTGCACGACAAGGAAGTCGATGCATCGACGCGAACGGGTATGACGGGCTTGAGACAGGTACATTGCGGTCGGGGCGTGAAGGAGTCGATTACCACGGTCATGGTGGATGCGGCGATGACCGCCACCGTGTTGCCCCATAGTGAGCGTTCTTTGCGAAGCCACGCGGCCGCCATCGATGCCGCGGCAAGCACTATATATAGAGGAGCCCAACGCAGTATGCCAGCATGCGTGATAAGAAATGGCACGCCCACGATCGCCAATGCGACGGTATATACGAGTGCCGGCGGCAAATACCGTGGTGAACAGCGCGACTTCAGCCATCTCGCCGCGCTGAACTGCACGCAGTAGCATATGATCCACGCCACCAGCAGCCAAATGGTGTCCACGCCCGGTCCGGCGATGACGACTCCCGCGATCGCAGGCAGCAACGCCATCGCCCACGCGCCAGGCTGGTCGGGAATCCAATCGCCTTTTCCGGTGCGGCGGCGGGCGGCCTTGCCGGAAGACGAAGCGAGGATGGGCGTAGGGAACGGCTGCTCATTCATGCCCACCATCGTATCGGTGTGATCGCGCGAACGGAAGGCCGGAAGCCAGTAGACTGCGTACGCAGCGCGTCTATATTTGCAGGACGAACGGTTCGCGAAGTAGGCCTGAGAGGCAGTGAATTCGTCAGCGAGTTTTTGACGCAGGATACTGGAAATGGACCCGAACCGGATGGGAAACGTCCGTTCGGCCACGAACGTGCTGCTGCCCGCGACAAAGAAACTACCGCGCGTCACCTTCGGCGCTCGTGATCGCTTCGGCGATGTTGTCCTGTGAAAAATCGTGATTGCGGTAGCCCGGATCGTCCACCGGCAGGTGGGTCACCAAAGTGTCGAACACCTGACTGTAAATCTTGCCACGACCCAGCACCGCGTCAAGCACATGGCCGCCGAAGGTATGGTCGTCGGAGAGGAAATGCTCGTGGAATCCGGCCACGGCGGCCCCATGGAACATCACGGGGGAGAAGTAGCCCAGCATGGTGCCGGTCACGTCGTGCCTGAGGAAGATGGCCTGACGGTCGGCCACTTCAAGCAGCGTGGGGTAGGGCGCCTGCTGTTTGATCACGGCGCGCGTCTTGATGAAGCTGAACGTGCCGTGCACGATCACCGAAAAGAACGTGTTGGCGCGGCCGTTGGCCTCCACAATGCGCTTGTTGAGCGCCTCGAGGCCGATGTCCTCGCGTTCGCACTGGTATTGGAATGCCGCGCGGTGCGAATTGGCGAACGGCATGGTGAAGTCGTCCGGTACCCGCTCCGCCACGCCCGACTGGCCTATTTTGTAGGCGATGCCGTCAAGGATGATGAGTTCGCCGTCCAGTCCTTCGCCGGTGCCTATGCCGGTGTCGCCGTGCTTGAGCAGCTCGCCGATCGTGGTGGTGCCCTCGAGCAGCCCCGGTACGAGCAGTGCCAACGTGCCATGCTGATACAGCACGTTCGCGCCGTGCTCGGTGATGGGGTGGATGTTCTTGGCCAGTGATTGTGTCACGGCATCCACGATAATTGGCCATGCCCTGACCCACAATCCTTGTTTCGCATTCCCCGCTGTGACCTCGGCCACGTCGTATCATCCATTCCTCACATCCCCATCTCCATCGCGTCGGTCAAATCCACATTCGCGCCACCTGCGTACGCAAATGTGGATAACTCCATAAGCTGGAACCACATAGGCCAGTTCGGCTGGACTTGTGCGCCCGCCATCCCATACCGTCTCCACATGAGACGAAACAGACAACTCGAACAACGCCTCGACGCCGCGCAACGGCAGCGTCTGTGCGTATGGGGATTGAATGCTTCCCAGCGTCGTTCTTTGGCGAAGCGTGCGGAAGCCGGAGAACTGCAGTGCATATACAAAGGTATGTATGTGCGGCCTGACTACTGGCGTACGCTGGATGGCGCGGAACGGTATCGGCACATTATCAGGTCTTTGGCGGCAAAGCATCCACAATGGGTGTTCAGCGAGATGACTGCGGCTGCGCTACATGGCATCAATGAGTCCACTCGTCACATGCACAATGTGAATATCGCGGTGACTCGGCATACGTATCAGCATGATTATGGTTTGATCCGGCATCACTATATGGCTGATATCCAGTATGAAGTTGTCGATGGTGTGCGAGTGACACCGTTGCATCGTACGGCATTCGACTGCATGAGAAAACATACTTTTCCCGATGCGTTGGCAATCGGGGAGGCTGTGCTGCGTAAGCGTCTTGCCAGTAAGAAATCGTTGCGCGACTGCTTCGAGCAGTTGCAGGGGAAAGGACGCTATCAGGCGTTGCGCGCGTTGGAGTATGCGACGGGCCGGACCGAAAACGGCGGTGAGGCGTATGCTCTCGGGGTGATTGTGGAAGAGAGATTTGCTTGTCCGACTCTTCAGGAAGAGATTATCTATCCCTTTGACCTTGCGCATCGCGATCGCGTGGATTATGCCTGGCATACGGCTGATGGCCGTTTGATTGTTGCCGAGCTGGATGGACGCGTGAAATATCGCGATCCGGTGATGTTTCACGGAAGTCTGTCCGACACTATCATCGCGGAGAAAGAAAGGGAGGAGCGTATTCGTCAGATTGCCGATGAAGTTGTGCGATTTTCGTTCCGTGAGGCCATGAAGCGGGAACCTTTGGTCCGCAAACTCATGCATGCCGGGGTTCCGCGGAGTTCCGTGGGCACTAATGAAGATTAATGACGAACTTCTCATGATGCTGTCGTTATTTGTCATTGTTTTACCTGCATTGGTTTGTCGTTACAGAGTGAAGAGAATGAGGCGCAGACAGAACGGGTGGATTAATAAGTTTGCACAGATGTGCGTATCCAGTTTTATTCAGTTTTGCGGAACGTTGCAGGGAGAATGAGTGGGGTTATAGGCGAAGACGCAGGTAAAAAGTGTGTTGTTTGCTGTGTTGCAGGCAGTTTGTATCCGATTATGAGTCGAACTCCTTCCTTGACAGACATGAATTACCTGCAGCCTGATTTCAGATACACAAATTGCCTGCGTGAGAGACGGTGGACGAATAAAGACACGAGACCGTTAAGAAAACGAGATTGGTCGGTGTGGAGATTGAGAGAAGAGAGAGGGAGAAATCCAGATTCGAGAGGACGGAAATCTGCGTGGGCGGCGGGATGACGACGCCGTACTGCTCGTCTTCTACCAACCTGGCCGGAAATCCGTGTGAGGGGAAGGAACGGCCTGAGAGCAGTCAGACAGTCACTCTCCTTATGAATGCGGAAATCTGAGCAGGTGGAGGGGACGGAAGAGACAGTGGAAAACAAAAGCAGACGGGATGGTGGGAGAACGGAGGAGAACGGCGGAAGAACAGTAGGGAGCAGGATTGAAGTCCAAGGGGAAGGACGGGGATCCGAGGGGCGACACGCCCGGGTTTCTGAACCGACGAATTAGTCCCACCTCGGTGGTTAGATAAACAAGTTGCCTGATTTGGGCTCGCAAATTGGAATTAAAAAAGCGAGCGCGGGCTGGTGATGTGTGAACGTCGCCGGAAACTGCGCACTGATGTCGGATGACCGCCAAGGGACGTATGTCCAAGGGAGGCCATGCGCGCCGGTGCCCTAGAAGCAGGTTGGTAAACAGTACAACGAATCGCTAGAAAGGGCGGACGGCAATGGCGGGACAGAAAATCCGCATCAGGCTTAAGTCCTATGACCACGAGGTCATCGACCAATCGGCGAAGAAGATCGTCGAAACGGTGACGAACGCGGGCGCAACTGTTGTTGGCCCCGTTCCGCTGCCGACCGAGAAGAACGTCTTTGTTGTTATTCGTTCTCCTCACAAGTACAAGGATTCTCGCGAGCACTTCGAAATGCGCACTCACAAGCGCCTCATCGACATCGTGGACCCGACCCCCAAGGCCGTGGACTCCCTGATGCACATCGATCTGCCTGCGGACGTCAACATCGAAATCAAGCTGTAAGGGAGGAGGAAGCATTATGTCTAATCGCAAGGCTCTGCTGGGCAAGAAGCTCGGCATGTCTCAGGTGTGGGACGAGAACGGCTTCTTCGTGCCCGTCACGCTCGTCGACGTGTCCACCAACGTGGTGACCGCCGTCAAGACCGAGGAGTCCGATGGCTACAAGGCCGTCCAGCTCGGTTACGGCGCCATCGACCCGACCAAGGTGACCAAGCCGCTGGCTGGCCACTTCGCCAAGGCCGGTGTCACCCCGCGTCGCCACCTCGTCGAGGTGCGTACCGATGATGTCGATCAGTTCGAGCCGGGCCAGGAGCTGGCCGCCGATCTGTTCGAAGAGGGTTCCGAGGTCGATGTGACCGGAACCACCAAGGGTAAGGGCTTCGCCGGCACCATCAAGCGCTGGGGCTTCAAGTCCTACCGTCGTTCCCACGGCTCTCACAAGAACGAGCGCCGTCCTGGTTCCGTGGGCGCATGCGCGACCCCGGGCCGTATTCTCAAGGGCAAGCGTATGGCCGGTCGCATGGGTCATGTGACCTCCACCGTCCTGAACCTGACCGTCGTTTCCTCCGATGTTGAGAACGGCATTCTCGCCATCAAGGGCGCCATTCCGGGCCCGAAGGGCGGCATCGTCGTTGTCCGCACGGCTGTGAAGGGAGCCTGATAAACCATGGCAAACGTTTCTTTCAACGTCACTGACGCCAAGGGCCAGGCCACCGGTACCGTCGAGGCCCCGGCTGAGCTCTTCGGTGTCTCCAAAGAGGACATTCAGGCCCGTATCCCGCTGATCCACCAGGTCGTCATCGCCCAGCTCGCGGCTGCCCGTCAGGGCACCCACGCCGTCAAGAACCAGTCCAAGGTCTCCGGCGGCGGCAAGAAGCCGTGGAAGCAGAAGGGTACCGGTCGCGCTCGTCAGGGTTCGATCCGTGCGCCGCAGTGGGTCCACGGTGGCGTCGTCCACGGCCCGGTGCCGCGTAGCTACGCCCAGAACACCCCCAAGAAGATGAAGGCCGCGGCCCTGCGCTACGTCCTGTCCGACCGCGCCAACGCCGGCCGCATCGCCGTCGTGGACTTCGGTATCACCGATACCCCGTCCACCAAGGCCGCCCTCGCCGCCCTGAACCCGGTCATCTCGGACAAGTTCGCCACGATTGTCTTCACTCGCGACAACATCAACGAGTGGATTTCCGTGCGCAACCTTCCGAACGTTCACCCGATTTTCGTCGATCAGCTCAACACGTACGACGTGGTCACCGCGCAGTATGTGGTCTTCACCAAGGAAGCCCTCGAGGCTTTCGTGGCCGCCAAGACCGAGCCGAAGGAGGCCTGATTTAGATGGTCGCTATTCACAAGCCCGCACATGACGTGATCCTCAAGCCGGTGGTCTCCGAGAAGAGCTACGCCGCTTCCGATCGCGGTCAGTACACCTTCGTGGTTGCTCAGGACGCGAACAAGGTCCAGATCAAGCAGGCTATCGAAGAGATCTTCAAGGTCAAGGTGACGAACGTCAACACCCTCAACCGCGCCGGCAAGAAGCAGCGCACCCGCACCGGTTTCGGCTACCGCGTCTCTCAGAAGCGCGCGATCGTGACCGTCGCCGAGGGCCAGACGATCGATATCTTTGGCAACTGAAGGCTAGCCGAGAAAAGTTAAAGGAAGAACTACATTATGGCTATCCGCGTTTACAAGCCGACTTCCGCAGGCCGTCGCAACGCCTCCGTCTCGGACTTCTCCGAGCTGACGCGCTCCACGCCTGAGAAGTCGCTGGTTCGCAAGAATTCCAAGACTGGTGGTCGTAACTCCTACGGCCGCATCACTTCCCGCCACCGCGGTGGCGGCCACAAGCGTCAGTATCGTCTCATCGACTTCAAGCGTTGGGACAAGGACGGCGTGCCGGCCAAGGTTGCCGAGATCGAGTACGATCCGAACCGTTCCGCCCGCATCGCCCTCCTGCACTTCGCCGATGGCGAGAAGCGCTACATCATCGCGCCGAAGGGCGTCAAGCAGGGCGATGTCATCGAGACCGGCGCTCAGGCCGATATCAAGCCGGGCAACAACCTGCCGCTGGCCAACATCCCGACCGGTACCGTGGTGCACGCGATTGAGCTGAAGCCGCTCGGCGGCGCCAAGATCGCCCGTTCCGCCGGTACTGCCGTCCAGCTCGTCGCCAAGGATGGCGCCTACGCCCAGCTGCGTATGCCGTCCGGCGAAATCCGCAACGTCGACGCGCGCTGCCGCGCTACCGTCGGCGAGGTCGGCAACGAGGACCACGCCAACATCCAGCTCGGTAAGGCCGGTCGTGCTCGTTGGATGGGCAAGCGCCCGATCACCCGTGGTGAGTCCATGAACCCGGTCGACCACCCGCACGGCGGTCGTACCCGCGGTGGCAAGCCGCCGGTTTCCCCGTGGGGCAAGGGCGAGGTTCGTACTCGTCGTCCGAAGAAGGCTTCGAACAAGATGATTGTTCGTCGTCGTCCGTCCGGCAAGAACCGCAAGTAAGGGAGTATCGAGAAGATGACTCGTAGCATCAAGAAGGGCCCCTTCGTCGACGCCCACTTGCAGAAGAAAGTCGACGAGCAGAACGAGAAGGGCACCAAGAACGTCATCAAGACGTGGTCCCGTCGTTCGATGATCACTCCTGATTTCATCGGACACACCTTCGCCGTTCATGATGGTCGCAAGCATGTCCCGGTGTTCGTCACCGAGGCCATGGTTGGTCACAAGCTGGGTGAGTTCGCCCCCACGAAGACCTTCAAGGGTCACGTGAAGGACGACAAGAAGGCCCGCCGCTAAGGATAAGGAATAGAACATGGAAGCTAAAGCAATCGCTCGTCACGTCCGCGTGACGCCGCGCAAGGCTCGCCGCATGGTCGACCTCATCCGCGGCAAGAAGGCGACCGACGCCGTCACCATTTTGAAGTTCGCCCCTCAGGCTGCGGCCCTGCCGGTCCGCAAGACCCTGGAGAGCGCCATCGCCAACGCCCGCGTGAAGGCCGACAAGGCCGGCGAGCCGTTCCGCGAGAACGACCTGTACATCAAGGAGACCTTCGTTGACGAAGGCGTGACCCTCAAGCGCTTCCGCGCTCGTGCCCAGGGCCGTGCCGCTCGCATCAACAAGCGCACCTCCCACATCACGGTCGTCGTGGCTAACAAGGAAGGAGCCCGCTAAAGATGGGTCAGAAGATCAATCCGTTTGGCTACCGTCTGGGCATCACCGAAAACCACCGCTCCAAGTGGTTCTCCGACTCCAACAAGGTCGGCGAACGCTACCGCGACTTCGTCCTTGAGGATGACAAGATCCGCAAGGAGATGAACAAGGATCTCGAGCGCGCCGGCGTGAGCAAGATCGTGATCGAGCGCACCCGTGACCGCGTCCGCGTCGACATCCACACCGCCCGCCCGGGCATCGTGATCGGTCGCCGTGGCGCCGAGGCCGAGAAGGTCCGCGCCAAGCTCGAGAAGCTGACCGGCAAGCAGGTCCAGCTCAACATCTTCGAAGTGAAGAACGCCGCCCTTGACGCCCAGCTGGTCGCCCAGGGCATCGCGGAGCAGCTGACCAACCGCGTCACCTTCCGTCGTGCCATGCGCAAGGCCCAGCAGGACGCCATGCGCGCCGGTGCCAAGGGTATCCGCATCAAGCTCTCCGGCCGTCTCGGCGGCGCGGAAATGAGCCGTTCCGAGTTCTACCGTGAGGGCCGCGTTCCGCTGCAGACCCTCCGCGCCCTCATCGATTACGGCTTCTTCGAGGCTCGTACCACCTACGGCCGCATCGGCGTCAAGGTGTGGATCTACAAGGGCGACATGACCGAATCCGAGTTCGAAGAGCAGCAGGCTCAGCAGAACAACCGTCCGGGCCGTCGTGGCGGCGATCGCCGTCCGCGCCGTGGCAACCGTTCTGCCGCCCCGCAGGCCGCCGAGGCCCCGAAGGCCGAGGCTCCCGCCGCGGCTGCCGACGCTGCAGAAACGAAGGAGTGAGCAAGAATGCTTATCCCCAAGAGGACTAAGTACCGCAAGCAGCACCGCCCCGTGCGTTCTGGCATGTCCAAGGGCGGCAACGAGATCAACTTCGGTGATTTCGGTATCCAGGCTCTTGCCCCGGCCTACGTGACCAACCGTCAGATCGAAGCCGCCCGTATCGCCATGACCCGTTACATCAAGCGTGGCGGTCGTGTGTGGATCACGATCTTCCCGGATCGTCCGCTGACCAAGCACGCGCTCGGTGCCCGAATGGGTTCCGGTAAGGGTGCCCCGGAGTTCTGGATCGCCAACATCCGCCCCGGTCGTGTGATGTTCGAGATCGGTGGTGTGTCCGAGGAAGTCGCTCGCGAGGCTCTGCGCCGCGCCATCGACAAGCTCCCGATGAAGTGCCGCATTATCGCACGTGAAGGTGGTGATATCTGATGGCAGTCGGTACCGCTGAATACTCCATCAAGAATCTCAACGAGAAGACCAACGCCGAGATCGAGGGCTTCCTGAAGAAGTCCAAGGAAGAGCTGTTCAACCTGCGCTTCCAGTCCGCCACCGGTCAGCTCGAGAACACTGCCCGTCTCAAGGCCGTCAAGCATGACATCGCCCGCATGTACACCGTGCTGCGCGAGCGTGAGCTTGGCATCAGCCAGGAGCCGGCCGCTACCGAATCCAAGGAGAAGTGATTATGGCTGAAGAGCGTAACTTCCGTAAGGTTCGCCGCGGCTACGTCGTGTCCGAAGCCATGGACAAGACGATCACCGTCGAGCTCGAGAAGCGCGCCACCCACCCGCTGTACGGCAAGGTTGTGCGCACCACCAAGAAGGTCAAGGCTCATGATGAACACAACGAAGCCCACGTTGGCGACCTTGTGAGTATTATGGAGACTCGGCCTCTGAGCAAGACCAAGCGCTGGCGTCTCGAATCCATTATCGAGCGCGCTAAGTAAGTAAAGTTCGGCAAGGCTCGCCATTTACCGGGGTGCTGTGGGCGACCACGGCATCCCGGTAAATGGGGAGAACCAGCTCGGCTAAGGAGAATCAATGATTCAGCAGGAAACGCGGCTTCATGTCGCCGACAACACGGGTGCGAAGGAACTCCTCGCTATCCGAGTGCTCGGCGGATCGAAGCGACGCTATGCCGGCATCGGCGACGTGATCGTCGCCTCCGTCAAGGACGCCATCCCCGGCGGGTCGGTCAAGAAGGGCGATGTGGTGAAGGCCGTTGTCGTCCGCACTGTCAAGGAATCCCGTCGTAACGATGGTTCCTACATTAAGTTCGACGAGAACGCCGCCGTCATTCTCGGCTCCGGCCGTGAACCGAAGGGCACTCGTATCTTCGGACCGGTTGGTCGTGAACTGCGTGAGCAGAAGTTCATGAAGATCGTGTCCCTCGCCCCGGAGGTGATCTGACATGGTAGCCAAGATCAAGAGCGGCGACCTGGTCAAGGTCATCCGCGGCAAGGACCGCGGCAAGGAGGGCACCGTCAAGCAGGTGCTGCCCAACGACCGACTCATCGTCGAAGGCGTGCAGATCGTCAAGAAGCACGTGCGCGCCACGCAGCAGGGCCAGCAGGCTGGCATCGTGTCTGTCGAGGCTCCGATCCATCGCTCCAACGTGATGGTCATCGACCCGGAGACCAAGCAGCCGACCCGCGTGGGCGTCACCATCAAGGAAGAGGCGCGTGACGGCAAGGTGAAGACCGTGCGCGTGCGCGTCGCCAAGAAGTCCGGAAAGGAGCTGGCATGACCGATACTACCGTCGAAGCGCCGGCCACCCCGCGCTTGAAGGTCAAGTACAACGAGGAGATCATCCCGGAGCTCGAGAAGGAGTTCAAGTACTCCAACCCGATGCAGGTTGCTCGCCTCCAGAAGGTCGTCGTCTCCATGGGTGTGGGTGCCGCCGCTCGCGACTCCAAGCTCATCGAAGGCGCCGTCAAGGATCTCACCGTGATCACCGGCCAGAAGCCGAAGATCACCAAGGCCAAGAAGTCCGTCGCGCAGTTCCACCTGCGTGAGGGCCAGGCCATCGGTGCGTACGTCACGCTGCGTGGCGACCGCATGTGGGAGTTCCTCGATCGTCTGTTGACCTTGGCGCTGCCCCGTATCCGCGACTTCCGCGGCATCAACGGCCACCAGTTCGATGGCCAGGGCAACTACAACTTTGGTCTCACCGAGCAGTCCATGTTCCACGAGATCGATCCCGATTCGATCGATCACGTGCGCGGTATGGACATCACCGTGGTGACCTCCACCAAGGACGACAAGGAAGCCTACGCCCTGCTCAAGCAGCTCGGCTTCCCCTTCAAGGAGAACTGATATGGCAAAAACCGCTCTGAAGAACAAGGCGGCCGGCAAGCCGAAGTTCAAGGTGCGCGCGTACACGCGCTGCCAGGTCTGCGGTCGTCCCCACTCCGTCTACCGCAAGTTCGGCCTGTGCCGCATCTGCCTTCGTGAGAAGGCCCACCGCGGCGAGCTGCCCGGAGTTACGAAGTCCAGTTGGTAAACATCGACGCTGAAGGTCCGCGGCCCGTTCCGCCCGTAGGGGCGGACGAGCGGCGGAAACCACGGCGAGAAAGGGCGTGAAGCCCAAAATGACAATGACAGATCCGATCGCAGACATGCTGACTCGTCTGCGTAACGCGAGCGCGGCCAAGCACGAAACTGTGGATATGCCGTACTCCAAGTTCAAGGCGAACATCGCCGAGATCCTGAAGCGCGAAGGTTACATCAAGGACTTCTCCGCTAAGGAAGCCAAGGTCGGTCAGACGCTTGAGGTCACCCTCAAGTACGGTCCGAACGGTGAGCGTTCCATTCAGGGCATCAAGCGCATCTCCAAGCCGGGCCTTCGCCGTTACGCGAAGTCCGACTCCCTGCCGATGCCGCTCGGTGGTCTGGGTATCGCCATCATCTCGACCTCCTCGGGACTGCTGACTCAGAAGGAATGCCTCGACCGGGGCATTGGCGGCGAGATTGTCGCCTTCGTGTGGTGAGAAAGGAGAGCTGAAACATGGCATCGCATATTGGTAAGCTCCCCATCGCCATCCCTGCTGGCGTTGAAGTCAAGATCGAGGGTCAGTCCTTCTCCGCCAAGGGCGCGAAGGGCTCCGACTCCTACGAGCTGCCGGAAGGCATCACCGCCGTCGTCGAGGGCAACGAGATCATCGTCACCCCGGCCGACGACCTGCGTCCGACCCGTGCCAAGCACGGTCTGGCCCGCTCCATCATGGCCGGTATGGTCAAGGGCGTGCACGATGGCTACTCCAAGACCTTGCAGATCGTCGGCACCGGTTACCGTGCCGTCGCCAAGGGCCAGGGCATCGAGTTCTTCCTTGGCTACTCCCACACCATTACCGTCAACCCGCCGGCTGGCATCTCCTTCGAGATTCCGAACCCGAACACGGTAGTCGTCAAGGGCACCGACAAGCAGGTTGTGGGCCAGGTCGCCGCCAACATCCGCAAGCTGCGTGCTCCGGAACCCTACAAGGGCAAGGGCATCAAGTACGCTGACGAGCACATCCTGCGCAAGGCTGGAAAGGCTGGTAAGTGATATGAGCGTCAAGATTCTCGGAAAAGGCAAGAAGGTCGCTCTCAAGCGTCGTCACGCGCGTATCCGCAAGCGCATCTCCGGCACCGCCGAGCGTCCGCGCCTGGTGGTCACCCGTTCCAACCGCCACATGGTTGCCCAGGTGGTCGACGATACCAAGGGCATGACTCTGGTGTCCGCCTCCACCCTGCAGGCCGATTTCAACGGCTTCGAGGGCACCAAGGTTGAGGCCGCCAAGAAGGTCGGCGAGCTCATCGCCGAGAAGGCCAAGGCCGCCGGCATCACCGAGGTCGTGTTCGACCGCGGTGGCAACAAGTACACCGGTCGCGTCGCAGCCGTTGCTGAAGGCGCCCGCGAGGGAGGTCTTGCACTGTGAGCGACAACGAAACGAAGGAAACCCAAGTGGCTGAAGAAACTCAGAACACTGTGGCGACCGAATCCAACAACGAGGACCGCAAGGGTCGTCGTGGCCAGCGCGGTGAAGGCCGTCGCGGCGAGCGTCGCAACCGTCGTGAGGAGAACCACGGCGACGAGATGCTCGATCGCGTGGTGACCATCAACCGTGTGTCCAAGACCCACAAGGGTGGCCGTACCTTCAGCTTCGCCGCCCTGGTTGTGGTTGGCGACGGCAACGGCACCGTGGGTGTCGGCTACGGCAAGTCCCGTGAGGTCCCGGCCGCCATCGCCAAGGGCCAGCTCGACGCCAAGAAGCACATGTTCACTGTGCCGCGCGTCAAGGGCACCATCACCCACCCGGTTCAGGGTCACGACGCCGCCGGCACCGTCCTGCTGCGTCCGGCCGCTCCCGGTACCGGTGTAATCGCCGGTGGCTCCGTGCGCGCCGTCATGGAGTGCGCGGGCATCACCGACGTGCTGTCCAAGTCGATGGGTTCCGCCACCGCGGTCAACGTGGTGCGCGCTACCGTCGCCGCACTCAAGCAGCTTGAGGAGCCGGAGGAGATTGCCGCTCGTCGTGGCCTGACCCTCAACGAGGTCGCTCCGGACGCCCTGCTGCGTGCCCGTGCCGCCGGCATCGCCGAGGCTCGCAAGGCCCGTGAGGAGGCTGCCGCCAAGGCCGCCGCCGACGAGAAGGATGGTGAGTGATTCCCATGGCTAAGAACCTGAAGATTACCCTGCATCACGGCATCGTGAACCGTACCCCGGCTCAGCGCGCCACCGTCAAGACCCTCGGCCTGAACAAGATCGGCAAGACCGTTGTCCGTCCGGACACCCCGGCCAACCGTGGTCTGGTGAACGCCGTGCGCCACCTGGTCACCGTCGAGGAGGTTGACTGATTATGGCAGATAACGAAATCCTGCAGATGCACGACCTGAAGCCCGCTCCGGGCGCCAACCGCGATCGTATCCGCGTTGGCCGTGGTGAGGGCTCCAAGGGTAAGACCGCCGGCCGTGGTTTCAAGGGCCAGACGAAGCGTTACCACGTTCGTCCGGGCTTTGAAGGTGGCCAGCTGCCGCTGTACATGCGCCTGCCGAAGCTTCGTGGCTTCAAGAACCCGTTCCGCGTCGAGTTCCAGGTTGTCAACATCGCCAAGCTCGCTGAGGTCTTCCCTCAGGGTGGCGAAGTGACCGTTGCCGATCTGGTCGCCAAGGGTGTCGTCCGTGACGGCGCTCCGGTGAAGGTGCTGGGCGATGGCGAGACCACCGTTGCGTTCACCCTCAAGGGTGTGAAGGCTTCGGCTTCCGCCAAGGCCAAGATCGAAGCCGCTGGCGGCTCCATCTCCGAGGACTGAGAGTCCCGCGGGGTGAACCGAATCTGATATGTGGCCCCCGTTCGCCGATTGGTGGACGGGGGCCACTATTATCTATAGCTATTCGCAGTATGATTACGGTCATTCTGAGCGCAGTGGGGGATTGGGCAACCAAAGGTTGGCTTCCATGGCGGGTGCGCCATGGAGATGTCAGCGTTTGCCGCTGTGAGCGATGTCTCGCGTCCTATCCCGGATCGCATCCGACGCACATAGCCGCCGACAGACCTTCGTCGGTCGTTTCAATGCCGGACCGGCATCGAAACAGCAGGCGGATTCATGGAACGTCCGATGGTTGCACATGCCCCACCTCGTTCAGCATGACAGTACCGTTCAGCAAACATCCACGAGACATGCGGTGTCCTAAGTAGGCACTTTCGACTATGCTCGGTTTTTAGTTTGTGTAATTTTGCACGCCCGTTGGCGTGTCATAGGGAGGAAACCCAGGTGAGGACACTAATCCAGGCCCTGAAGACCAAAGAGCTGAGGAAGAAGATTCTCTTCGTCCTGTTCATCATCATCGTCTATCGCATCGGCTCGTTCATTCCGACCCCCGGCGTCAAGTACTCGGTCGTTCAGGAATGCATGGGTAAGATGCAGACCGCTTCCGAGAACTTCATCGGACTGGTGAACCTCTTCTCCGGCGGCGCCATGCTTCAGCTGTCCATCTTCGCACTGGGCGTCATGCCGTACATCACGGCCTCCATCGTGGTGCAGCTGCTGCGCGTCGTCATTCCGCGCTTCGAGGCCCTGCACAAGGAGGGCCAGTCCGGCGAGGCCAAGCTGACCCAGTACACTCGTTACCTCACCATCGGTCTGGCCGTGCTGCAGTCCACCACCATTCTGGTGACCGCCCGCTCCGGCGCCCTGTTCAACTACCAGTGCGATCAGGTCATCCCGGACGGCTCCGTCTGGAACCTCGTCACCATGGTGCTCATCATGACCGGCGGCACCGGCCTGATCATGTGGATGGCCGAGCTCATCACCGACAAGGGCATCGGCCAGGGCATGTCCATCTTGATCTTCATGTCCATCTGCTCCGGCTTCCTGCCGCAGCTGTGGGAGATCGGCTGGGGCACCAACGGCACCGATGGCGACTGGGTCAAGTTCGGCATCGTCGTGAGCGTGCTCGTGGTCATCCTCATCTTCGTCGACTTCGTCGAGCTGTGCCAGCGTCGTGTGCCGGTCCAGTACACCCGTCGCATGATCGGCCGCAAGATGTACGGCGGCTCCTCCACGTACCTGCCGCTGAAGATCAACATGTCCGGCGTCATCCCGCCGATCTTCGCCTCCTCCATTCTGGCCATCCCGACCCTGATCGCCCAGTTCGGCAAGTCCGACCAGTCCTGGGTCAAGTGGATCAACTCCAACCTGGCGAACACCACGTCCGTGTGGTACATCGCGCTGTACGCGCTGATGATCGTGTTCTTCTGCTTCTTCTACACGTCCATCACCTTCAACCCGGATGAGACCGCAGACAACATGAAGCAGTACGGTGGCTTCATCCCGGGCATCCGCGCCGGCAGCGCCACCAGCCGCTACCTGACTTACGTGATGAACCGACTCAACACCGTCGGCGCCGTCTACCTGCTGTTTGTGGCGCTGATTCCGACCGTGCTCATCATGGCGCTTGGCCTTAACGCCCAGCTCCCGTTCGGTGGCACTACGATTCTGATTATCGCCGGCGTCGGTCTCGACACCCTGCGTCAGGCCAAGGCCCAGACCGAGCAGTTCCAGTACACCGGCTTCCTGCTCGAGAACGTGGACCACACCGCCGAAGGCAAGTAAATTGTTACCGATGCGGTATCGACCAATGGCCGGTGCCGCATCTGTATTTGCGTGGCTCCTCTCAGCCGGCTGCGCCGGCAGCTCCCCTCAGAGAGGGGCGCCAATCAAACACATGGCTCTCCTCACCGAGGGGAGCTGTCGCGTAAGCGACTGAGGGGAAGCACCCAACCCCTCTCCAACAAACCGTTAAGGAGTACAATATGCGTCTGCTGATTATGGGCCCCCAGGGCGTGGGCAAGGGCACTCAGGCAGCCCTCCTCGCCGAGCACTACGGCATCCCGACCATCTCCACCGGCGACATCTTCCGCTACAACATCAAGAACAAGACCGAGCTCGGTCTCGAAGCCATGAGCTACACCGACAAGGGCGAGCTGGTTCCGGATTCCCTGACCAACAAGATCGTCAAGGACCGTCTGGCCAAGGAGGATTGCGCCAACGGCTGGATTCTCGATGGCTACCCGCGCAATGCGTCCCAGGTCGAGGCCCTCGATCAGATGCTGGCCGAGCTGGGCGTCAAGCTTGATCATGTGGTGGCCCTCGAGGCCGGCCGCGAGGTGCTGCTCGAGCGTATGAAGAAGCGCGCCGCCGAGCAGGGACGTGCCGACGACACCCCGGAGGCCATCGCGAAGCGTCTGGAGACCTACGAGAAGGAAACCGCCCCGCTGCTTGACACCTACAAGTCCCGCGGCCTGCTGGTCGCCGTGAACGGTGTCGGCGCGATCGACGAGATCAGCAAGACCATTATCGCCGAGCTCGGCTGAACGAAGCTGACGTCGGTGCCGTTTGCCGGCACCTGATATCACAGTCATTATCAATGCCCTTGTACGACACGCCGTGTGTCGCGCAAGGGCATTTGCGTATATAGTTATAGGTTGGTGTGTCTTCGTACACGTCATTAGTAATAGTCCAAGGATAGGAACTGAGGCGCATGGCAAAAGACGGTGTGATTGAAGTCGAAGGTCAGGTGGTGGAAGCACTGCCGAACGCGATGTTTCGCGTAGAGCTCGAAAACAAGCACATCGTGCTCGCCACGATCTCCGGCAAGATGCGTAAGAACTACATCCGCATCCTTCCGCAGGATCGTGTCGTGCTCGAGATGAGCCCCTACGACCTGAACCGCGGACGTATTACGTACCGTTATAAGTAAAGGTACACAAGAAAAGGATAACCATGAAGGTCAGCCCTAGCGTGAAGAGGATCTGCGAAAACTGCCGCGTGATCCGTCGTCACGGCCGCGTCATGGTGATCTGCACCAACCCCCGCCACAAGCAGCGTCAGGGCTGAGAGCAGATTCTCCAGCGGCATTGATATCAGGCACTCCCTCACAGTGCTTCCCGTCAGGGAACGACACTGAACCACGGGTACGTAGGCCCGTGCCGGTCACCGGACGAGTGGGTGCAAGACCTACGGAAAACAAGAAGGAATCGCAATGGCACGTCTTGCCGGAGTCGACATCCCCAATGAGAAGCGCATCGAGATCGCCCTCACCTACATTTTCGGTGTGGGCCGCACTCGTGCCAAGGAAACGCTTGCCGCGACCGGTATCAGCCCGGACATCCGCGTCAAGGATCTCACCGACGAGCAGCTGATTACGCTGCGTGACTACCTCGAGGCCAACTACAAGATCGAGGGTGATCTGCGTCGTGAAATCGATGCGGATATTCGTCGCAAGATTCAGATCAACTGCTACCAAGGCCAGCGTCACCGTAAGGGACTTCCTGTGCGCGGTCAGCGCACCAAGACCAACGCCCGTACCCGCAAGGGCCCGAAGCGCACGGTCGCCGGAAAGAAGAAGGCCACCAAGTAATAGGTGGCATGCTCCGGGCCACGGGATGACCATCCCATCGCCCGGACTCAACAATTTAGTTCGTTAATAGGAAACGAGGGTCAATGGCAGCTCCAAAGCAAGCCGCTCGTAAGCCCGCCCGTCGCCGCGACCGCAAGTCGATTCCGGTGGGTCAGGCTCACATCAAGTCCACTTTCAACAACACGATCATCTCGATCACCGATCCGTCCGGCGCTGTGGTGTCCTGGGCCTCCGGTGGCGACGTCGGTTTCAAGGGCTCCCGTAAGTCCACTCCGTACGCTGCTGGTATGGCTGCCGAGTCCGCCGCCCGCAAGGCTATGGAGCACGGTCTCAAGAAGGTCGACGTCTTCGTCAAGGGCCCGGGTTCCGGTCGTGAGACCGCCATCCGTTCCCTGCAGTCCGCGGGCCTCGAGGTCGGTTCCATCACCGACGTCACCCCGCAAGCCCACAACGGCGTTCGTCCTCCGAAGCGTCGTCGCGTCTGAGCACTCAGCAATTCCATCCATCCATAACCGCCTGACTGGTGAGTGCACCACCGAGTCAAGCTGAAAGGATAACCACAGTGCTTATTGCACAGCGTCCGACTCTGACCGAGGAATCTCTGAATCCACAGCGCTCCCGCTTCATCATTGAGCCGCTTGAGCCTGGCTTCGGCTATACGCTCGGCAACTCGCTGCGTCGCACGCTGCTGAGTTCCATCCCGGGTGCTGCCGTGACCTCCGTGCGCATCTCCGGTGCCCTGCACGAGTTCACTACTCTGCCGGGCGTCCAGGAGGATGTCACCGAGATCCTGCTGAACACCAAGGGCATCGTGCTCACCAGCGAATACGACGAGCCTGTGGTCATGTACCTGCGCAAGAGCGGCAAGGGCGAAGCCGTCGCCGGGGATATCACCCCGCCGGCCGGCGTCACCATTGCCAACCCGGAGCACCACATCGCTACCCTCGCCGATGATGGCGAACTCGAGATCGAGTTCACCGTCGAGCGTGGCCGCGGCTATGTGCCTGCCCAGATGAACAAGCAGGACACCGATGAGATCGGCCGTATTCCGGTCGATTCCATCTACTCCCCGGTACTCAAGGTGAGCTACAAGGTCGAGGCCACCCGTGTGGAGCAGCGCACGGACTTCGACAAGCTCATTCTGGACGTGGAGACCAAGCCCGCCATCTCCCCGCGTGATGCGGTGGCTTCCGCCGGTTCGACCCTGGTTGAGCTGTTCGGCCTGTGCCGCGAGCTCAACACCCAGGCCGAAGGCGTCGAGGTCGGTCCGGCCCCGGTGGCCGAGGAGACCAACCCCGAAATGGCGGTTCCGATCGAGGACCTCAACCTGACGCAGCGTTCCTACAACTGCCTCAAGCGCGAGGGCATCCACACGATCGGCGAGCTTGTCTCCCATACCGAGCAGGACCTGCTCGACATCCGCAATTTCGGTATGAAGTCGATTGACGAGGTCAAGGAGAAGCTGCAGACCTTGGGTCTGAGCCTCAAGTCCTCGCCGATGGCCTTCGATACCATCAATCTCGAAGGTGGCACGTTCTTCTCGCCGGAAGACGAGTGATCTGCCTCTTTTGACCAACCGTCCGTAGTACAGGCAATCGGATGTTCGGGCATGTGCCCACCTGCTTGCCGTGACGGACAATAAGGAGTAAACCCATGCCTACACCCAAGAAGGGCCCGCGTCTGGCTTCCAGCCCTGCGCACGAGCGCCTCATGCTGGCAAACATGGCGACCAGCCTGTTCCAGAACGGCCGCATCACCACCACGCTGCCGAAGGCCAAGCGCCTTCGTCCGCTGGCCGAGCGTCTGATCACCTTCGCCAAGCGCGGTGATCTGCACTCCCGCCGTCGCGTGATGCGCGTCATCCGCAACAAGTCCGTGGTGCACGTCCTGTTCACCCAGATTGCCGAGCAGATGGAGCAGCGTGAGGGTGGCTACACCCGTATCGTCAAGATCGCCCCGCGCGTCGGCGATGCCGCTCCGGCCGCCATCATCGAGCTCGTGACCGAGCCGGTGGCCAAGAAGGCCGTGGTGAAGGAAGCCGAAGCCGCGACCAAGGTTGCTGACGAGGCTCCGGCCGAGGCTACCGAGGCTGAGAACACCGAGGCTACCGAGGCTCCGGTTGCTGAGGCTCCGGCTGAGGAGACCGCCGCTGAGGCTCCCGCCGAGGCTGAGGCTGAGAAGGCCGAGTGAGCGCAGTCTGACTGAACGCTTCACCAATTAGCCAGAGGGTTGGAATCCATTGGGTTCCAACCCTCTTCGCGTTTTCATAAGCCTTCGGGGAGAATGAGGTGAGGTATGGGCTTTTACAACGTGCGCACCGCGCGGATGGCCTCGGCGCGGGCGGCGAGCTGGTCGTCGGCGGGATAGGCGATGTGCTCCAGCGTCAATCCTTGCGGCGCAATGGGTCCGCTCGACCCTTCCCGCACCGGTTCGGCCATTTTCCCGGCGAACCATGCCAATGACTTGCGCCCGGAGCCGACCTTGATGCACGAGCCGACCAGAGAACGCACCATATTGCGGGCGAAGGCGTCCGCCACGATTGTGAACGTTATCAATCCGGACTCCAGCGTCGGCGTCCGATAGGCCTCATCCATGGCGATAGCATTCGGAATCAAAGGCGCTGCCGGCACCCGACGCCAGTAGGCGGTTTTGACTTCCCGAATCGTGGTGCCGCCGGGGTTCGGGGTGGCAAACGAGCCGAAATCGTGAAGTCCGATGGTCATCGCGGCGGCCTGGTTCATCACGTCCAAATCCAACGTCTCATCCACGCGCAGCACGCAGCCACGCAATCGCGGGTCCACTTCACTGGATTGGTCGGCCACCCGATAAACATACGTGCGTTCCAGCGCCGAAAAACGGGCGTCAAAGCCTTCCGGGGCCACCGAGACCCGGTGAATCACGATATCCGAAGGCAGTACCGCCTTGAGACGACGGGCCAGCGCCTCGGTGGATGGCACCTCCATATGGCCCACGCAACGGGCCAGCACCTCGTCGGACACATCCAGATGCGCCACCTGATGCGAGGCGTGCACGCCGGTGTCTGTGCGGCCGGCCACCGTGAGCCGCAACGGTTCATCGGCGTCATCGAACGGCACGCGCAACACCTTGTGCAACGCATCCTCGATGGTGCCTTGTACGGTGCGCAGGTCGGGCTGGCGCGCCCAACCATAGAATCCGCCGCCGTCATATGCCAAATCAAGCCGAAGTCGTGTCATAATCATCCATCCTAACGGGCGACGACAGTGGTTCTCGTCAGAAATGTGTTGACGAATTGACTACCCCCTAGTCCCGCTTCGCGTGCTAGCTCGTCCTGCAATTTCGGACTCGCTACGCGCGCAGCTGTTTGGCTCGCCTGTCGGCTCGCACGATGCCTACAAACATCTTCGTTGTTTGTTTCACGGCAGCGTTCTGACAAGCGGAGCCAAAACATGATCAACGAACTTCTGGCGTAGGACACCACGTAGGACACACGTAGGACGCCAGAGGCGAGAGAGGGGCAATTGCGACGACCCGAAAATAATACGCAACCAACGAATGCGAACAAAGCCATTGGCTCAGTCTCGCCCGCACCCGTCGCGCTCGTCCCATCCCGGTGCTGACCCCGCACAAGTGACCTGCCCGTAACACGCCCGCACATTTGACGAAACCGAGCGGTTCTAGGTTGAAGTCATCACAGCCGGTCACGGTGGACGGCGCGAGCGTGCGCCAAATCCGTTCCGGTCGCTACAGCAAGGAGCAGGTACGATGATCGAATCCGCGGCACACAAACTGGCCCACGATCTGGTGAACCGCCGCGAGGCGATTAACCGCGAGCTGTCCCGCAACGGCGTGCGGTTCGGCATTTACAAGAACGGCGAATATCATGACCGGCTCTTCCCGTACGATCCGGTGCCGCGCATCATCGAATCGGACGAGTTCGACGAGCTGGAGAAGGGACTCAAGCAGCGCGTCAACGCCCTCAATGCCTATCTCAAGGACATCTACTCGGACAAGGCCGTCATCCATGACGGTGTGATTCCCGAGGAATATGTATACACCTCCGCCGGCTACTTCCCGCAGGTCAACGGCGTGACCCCTCCCGGCGGCATCTTCGCGCACATCGCCGGCGAGGATCTCGTCCAGGGCGAGGACGGTCGCTGGTGGGTGCTCGAAGACAACCTGCGCATCCCCTCCGGCGCCAGCTATCCGCTGTTCGTGCGCGACATCGAGCGCCGCATCTCACCGCGACTGTTCCGCGACGTGCGCATCCGCGACAATCGCGAATACCCCCGACTGCTACGCAAGGCCATGGACTTCGTCTCCACCGAGGGCATCGCCGTGGTGCTAACTCCCGGCCGCTACAATTCCGCGTTCTTCGAACACGCCTATCTGGCCGAGAAGACCGGCGCGGCGCTCGCCTTCCCCGAGGACCTCGAGGTGGTGGACAACAAGGTGTACTTCCTCGACTACGCCGGCAAGCGGCATCGTGTGGGCGTGGTCTATCGTCGTCTGTCCGACGAGTACCTCGATCCGTTCGCCTTCAACCCCGATTCGGTGATCGGCGTACCGGGCATCCTGTCCGCCTATCGCGCCGGCAATGTGGCGATCGTCAACGCGCCCGGCAACGGCGCGGCCGACGACAAGGCCATCTACTACTTCGTGCCGCAGATGATCAAGTACTATCTCGGCGAGGAGCCCATCCTGCACAACGCGCCGACCTACATGCCAATGTTCGAGGCCGACCGCAAGGAGGTTCTCGATCGAATGGGTGAGCTGGTGATCAAGGATGTGGCCGAGGCCGGCGGCTACGGCGTGGTGTTCGGCTCGTCGCTGGACGCCGCGGCCCGAGAGGAGCTGGCCGACCGTATCAAGGAGGAGCCGCGCCGGTTCATCGCCCAGGAGGTCATCCAGTTCCGCGATATCGATGTGTTCGATCCGAAGACCGGGGAGATGTCTCCGCGCAAGTGCGATCTGCGCGCGTTCGTCGTGACCGGCAAGAACACGCACGTCTGGTATTCCGGACTGACCCGGTATTCGTCCGTGCCCGGCCAGATGATCGTGAACTCCTCGCAGGGCGGCGGATTCAAGGATACGTGGGTGCTCGCCTCCGAATCCGGTGTGGAACATGAGCTCGACGCGAATGCGCAGGTGGTGAACCTGCTGAGCCAATCCCGCCGTCATTCGCTCTCGCTGGTCACGGCGTCGAAGGCCGACAACCTGTACTGGCTCGGACGGTACACCGAGCGTGCGTTCACCACGCTCAACCAGTTCTTCCCGTTCTACGACCGTGTGATGGACACCGACGTGGACGCCTTCCGCCCGTTCGCGCACGCCCTTGATCTACCGGAGGACTTCGAGGACTTCGACGAGTTCGTTAAGAACTTCCTGTACGACGGCAGTAATCCGGATTCCGTGCGCTCGGCCGTGACCGCCGCGTTCAACAACGCCGTGATCCTGCGTCCGGAACTGAGCTCCCGTCTGCTGCAGTACGTGGAGCTGGCGATGACCAACATCACCGATGCCGCCAAGAAGGCCGACCCCGCGGAGAGCTTGTACAACCATCGCGACATCGCGGACGATTTGCTCGCCTTCTGGGGCGGCATCGAGAATTCCCCAGTGGACCCCACACTCAAGGCATTCGTGTTCATCGGCAAGTATCTGGAGCGCATCGACCTGTACACGCGCTTCGGCCTGTCCATGGAGGAGATGGAAGCCCCGTTGCGTAAGCTCGCCTCCTATTCGATGGTGCTGGACGGCATGCCGCTGCCGAGCTGCTTCGCCGACGGCCTGAGCTGGCTGGTCGGCCAGCTGCCCGCACGCGGATATCAGAACGTGGCGGATTTGTTGCAGCAGTACCTCGACGACTATTCCGGGCGTGTCAGTGCCTTGGCCATCAAGGACATGGGCTCGCTGAGCGCGATGAATATGGATGCCAAGCGCCCCTGACGGACGGAAATGCTAAGGTGGTAGCACGAAACACGGCTTGATGTGATGGTTGGTGTTTCGTGCCCACTAGGCTGTGTTGTTTGATTCCCGCAGGAGATACGTTGAAAAAACTCGTGTTCGACTATGAGATGAAGCTTTCCTTCAGTTCTCCGGTCACCGACCATCGGTTCCAGCTGCGTTGCATCCCCGCCACCGGTCCGCGCCAGCAGGTGATTGACGTGGAAGTCAAGCTCACGCCGGAGACCGAACTCGAGACCACCATCGATTCCTTCGATTCCGTGGTGATGACCGGGTTCATCCCCGAGCCCCATGACGTGTTCAAGTACTCGGTGACCGGCATCGCCTTCGTGGACAATGAGCACATCAAAACCGAGATCTACAAGCCGCTCTACCGATTCAACTCGGCGCTGACCATCCCCGGCCCCTGCGTGGAGGCCATGATAGCGACGTGCCGTGAGCGTATGGCCGGACTGCCGTCCAATGCCACGCCTGTCGAGAAGGCCGCCGAGGTGATGCACGAGGTGTATCGGGCGTTCGTCTACACGCCCGGTTCCACCACCATCCGCACCACCGCCGAGGAGGCGCTCGCGCAGCGCAAGGGCGTGTGCCAGGACTACGCGCATGTGATGCTGTCCGTCTGCCGTCATGTGGGGCTGACCGCGCGGTACATCGCCGGTCTGCTGGGCGGCGAGGGCGCCACCCACGCATGGGTCGAGGTGTATCAGGATGGCCGCTGGATCGGGCTCGACCCGACGCATGACCGTCTGGTGGATGACAACTACATCACCATCGCCCACGGCCGTGATTACCGTGACTGCATGCTCGATATCGGCATCTTCTCCGGCTATAACGTCGAGCAGCACCAGTGGGTCAACGCCTCCGTGCACGAACAGCTGACGTGAGTTCGCGGTGGGCCGTTTCGACCCGTTTCGGTCCGTGACGGGCCGGGGCATCCCGGGGCCTGCTGCGCGGCATACGGAGCGTCACGTTACGCATCTCACATATCGCGCCCGCTCGCATTATTGACGCATGAAACATGCCTGCGCTATAACGGGGCGCGGTATGAAAGCAATGCGTACAGGAGAGGTGAACGCGAACATGAGCGAAATAGGCGAGACTCAGGACGATAACAGCAGCATAGACAACAGCGATACCGCCGATATCGGCAACGGCGGCAGCAATGGCACGGCGACGGGCGGTCCGGTCCGGGAATCGCCGGCCCAATCGGAATCGACGAACGACGGGCATCCTGCGTTGCCGTCGCAGCGGGTGCGGCAGCCAGGCAAGACCAACGACCCGACCATCACCAATGGACGTACGCACGGACGCGGCTATGGACGTATGCACACCATCGATAAGCGGCGCGCCATCCATCCGGACATCGCCCGTCTCGGCGCCGAACACCCCGACATCAACGTGCTGGATGCGGAGGCGGTGGCCAACCGGGACCGTGCCGAAGCGGAGATCGACAAGGAGCGGCGGGCCGCGCGTGGTCAATCAGGCCGGTCGGCTGCCGGCAAGGCCCATCACGGGCATGCGCTCGCCGGCATTCTGGGGCCGGCGTTCGTGGCCGCCGTCGCGTACGTGGACCCGGGCAATGTGGCCGCCAACATCACATCCGGCGCGCGATACGGTTACCTGCTGGTATGGGTGCTGGTGCTCGCTAATGCGATGAGTGTGCTCATCCAATACCAGTCCGCCAAACTGGGCATAGTGACCGGCAAGTCGCTGCCCGAACTGCTGGGCGAGCGCATGAGGGACGCCGGACGTTTCATGTTCTTCGCCCAAGCTGAGGTCATCGCCATCGCCACCGATCTGGCCGAGCTCATCGGCGGCGCCATAGCACTGAATCTGCTGTTCGATTTGCCGCTGTTCGTGGGCGGATGCGTGATCGGTGCGGTTTCGACCGTTCTGCTGCTGTTCGAAGGCGGTAAGACGCACCGTCTGTTTGAGAAGATGGTGATTGCGCTGCTGCTGGTCATCACCTTCGGCTTCATCGCGGGCTTGTTCATCGCGCCGCCCGACCCGGCCGAGGTGGCGGGCGGTCTGATTCCGCACTTCACCACCACGGATTCGGTGCTCATGGCCTCCTCGATGCTCGGCGCTACGGTGATGCCGCACGCCATCTACCTGCATTCCACGCTGGTCAATGACCACTACGCTGCCGGTCAGGCCAAGCCGTCCACCAAGCGTCTGCTCGACGGCTCCAAGGTCGATGTGGTGTGGGCGCTGCTGCTCGCCGGCTCGGTGAACCTGTGCCTGCTCATTCTCGCCGCGAACTCGCTTTACGGCATGCAGGGCACCGATTCCATCGAGGGAGCGCAGCATGCCATCGTCTCCGTGCTGGGGCCGGTGATCGGTACGATCTTCTCCATCGGATTGCTGGCCTCGTCGCTGAGCTCCACCTCGGTGGGCACCTACGCCGGCTCCGAGATCATGCACGGCCTGCTCAGGATCAAGGCTCCGATGTGGGCCTGCCGCGTGGTCACGTTGGTGCCCGGTCTGATCGTGCTGTGGTTCGCCCCGAACCCCACCGAGGCGCTGGTGATCGGTCAGGTGATTCTGTCCATCGGCATCCCGTTCGCCATCATCCCGCTCATGCGCTATACGCATGACAAGGCCTTGATGGGCAAGTGGGTGGACGGTCCGGTCAAGCATGCGCTGTTCATCGCCGTGGCCGTGCTCATCATCGCCCTCAACGTGCTGCTCGTGGTCCTCACCGTGCTCGGCAAGGCGTGATGATTCGCGTCGTCCGCGCCTCTGAATGGCCGAAGATGGGTAGAGCTGGGTATAGCGTGTACGAGTGAAATTTGCGAACGGCAAGGGAAATATGGGCAACCGGCGCGGCGAACTGCAACGAGTGTTGAGCCGCGAGGAATCGTATGTGGATGGCAAGCTCAGCCACGCGGCGTTCGTGTCGATCGCCATTCTGACGTTCATCACGTTCGTTGGCAACTTCGCACAGCTCCAGCTGAGCTCCGCATTACCGGCCATTGTCTCGGAATTCGGCATTTCGGTGACCACCGGCCAGTGGTTGACCTCCGTGTTCCAGCTGGTCATGGGTGTGATGGTGCCGTTGACGGCCTTCCTGACCCGCCGTTTCTCCACGCGCCAGATCGTGATCTGCTCGATGGTGGTGTTCACACTCGGGTCGGTGCTGGCCTGGATCGGCCCGAACTTCGTGTGGGTGCTCGCCGGTCGCGTACTGCAGGCCGTCGGCACAGGCGTCATGTGGCCGGTATTACAGATCACCGTCTTTTCGATATACCCGTTGGCCCGCCGTGGATTCGCCATGGGCACCGTCGGCATGGCCATGAGCGTGGCCCCCGCCATTGGTCCGACGCTGGGTGGTTTGCAGACCGATGCGAACGGCTGGCGTTCCATATTCCTCACCATGACGGTCATTGGTGTGTTCTCACTGCTGGCCGCCATGTTCGGCCTGCATAATTTCGGCTCGCACGATCCGACCGTCCAGGCTGACTTCTTCTCGGTGATGCTTTCGGTGTTCGGCTTCGGCGGACTGATGTTCGGCTTCACCAATTCCGAGACCTATGGGTTTATCGCGCCGATCACATGGGCCCCGATGGCCGTTGGTCTGGTGGGCATCGTCTGGTTCGTGGCGCGCAATCTGCGGGCCGGCCGCCGATACCGCGAGGCGGAGGAGCAGGTGCAATCGGAATCGGGGGAGAAGCCGCACACGGCATCGCAGTCGGGGCAATCCCCGTCGTCTGTGGTGACCGCTGAGGCCACGACAAACGCCGCGAAGAAGACGTCGTCGGAACCTCGCGCCGCCGATCGCCCGCAGCCGCCGCTGCTCGATCTCACCGTGCTGGCGAACCGGTCGTTCACCATCGGCACCATCGTCGCATCGCTCGCGTTCTTCGCGTTCAGCTCGATTCTGGTGATCATGCCGCTCTATATCCAGACCGACCGCGGCTATTCGGCCACGATGAGCGGTCTGATCATGCTACCCGGCGCAATCGGCATGTGCATCTCCCAGTTCTTCGGCGGACGCGCGATGGACCGGTTCGGCGCTCGGCCGGTGGCGCTGTTCGGATCGACGGTGCTCGCCGTCGGCACGGTGGGCATGTCTCTGGTGTCGATGGACACCTGGATTTGGTGGGTGTCGATCTGCCAGTTCGTACGTCAGATCGGGATGGGATTCCTGCTGATGCCAATCACCACATGGTCGCTCAACTGCCTCAACGGCCCCGACGAGGTGTCGGCCGGGTCGTCGGTGACGAATACGGCCCGTCAGATCGCGGGTGCGGTGGGCGCACCGGTGCTGGTGATTCTCATGGAGACGTTCGAGGCATGGCGCAAGGCCTCCGGCGCATCCACCGTGGCGGCTTCCATCTTCGGTATCCAGTGGGCGTTGCGCATCTCCGCCGGCATCTGCGTGGTCATGGTGCTGCTCGTGGCGCTCGGGGTTAAGGGAGACGGTGCAGGCCGCGCTCGAGACACTGTTTCGCTGCGTGCGCTGCGCGATCGGTTGCGCCGTCGCCGGTCCGTCCGCTGACTGGCCGGTTGACCGGCTGGCTGAGACTGACCGGCTGGCTGGCTGACCGACCGACTAACTAAGCGCCCGGCGGCTCGGCAATCCGTCCGGCGAAAATGCCGGAGGTGCGCCATAGCGTCCGATATGCGAGCTGAATGGGACTCGTATTGTGAAAATTCCATGTCTCCCCTAGGTGCTGTGAACGCTAACATGTACAATTCCATAGCGAGGTAGTGACGGTGTTGTTGTGGTTTTGAGGTGTGCACCCGGTCTTCCTCGTGGTATTGAACACTGATTGGAACATAAAGGCGACCCCTGATGATGACGGAACGTAACGTGCGACCGCAAGCCGTCCGTGGGGTGCGCACGCCTGCGGTACATGTCTTGGGGAGACGACGTCACACCATGAGCAGCAAGGTTCCGTTTACCAAAGAGCAGATTGCCTATCTTGAGAGTCTGCCGGCCGTGGCCGCCGCTTCGGCCGTGCGTATCACCTACACCGACGAGTTCAAGCGCAGCTGTCTGACCAGTTACTACCGGGGCGGCAGTCCTGTGGATCTGTTCCGCAAGGCCGGTCTGCCACCGGAGCTCATCGGGTACAAGCGCATTGAACGGTGCTTCTCCCGCTGGCGGGAGTCCGCATCCGAGATTTTCGCCGGTCAAGGGTCGGTCGGGGGGCGTGTTTTCGACGAAGGCTTGGCAGAGGCCGGTTCCGTTTCCGAAGACCGTGCGCCGGGGAGGGATACGACTGCGGTGCGTCACGATGACGCCGGTGCCGGTGCATCAGGCGTCGGTGCCGCGAATGCGGATTCGACCGTAGCCTCCTCCGCGAGCGACGGCTCCGAGGATGCCCCATCCGTGAAGGATGACGTGCGCGACCAGCTCATCCGTCAGCAGGTACGCTACATCATCCAGCTTGAGCATGAAATCGACGAACTGAAGAAGCGCGTCGTCCGCCGAACCGGCCGCTGACCCCCGATTTCGACACCGAACACCCCGTGAGTCATAGGGGGTTCTGTATACTGTTATGCGCGGTACGGGGGTACCCCTATGCGAACGGTTCCCCTTGATTTCCTTGCCGGGAATGGTGTCGTTGCTGACATTCTCGCCTGACACTTCTCCGACGCTTGGAACGCCACAGACGCCGCACACGATGGTATATGGTCGACGTTCGGAAGCGCGGGGGAGATATTGGCTCGGTCATCGCAGTTGCATAATCGGTTGTTCCTCGGCCACACCGACGAACAATTCCGCACGCTGCGTGATCGGCAGTTGTCGCAGGTGCTGTATTGGCGGTTCTTCGTCAATCTGGCGCTCATGCTGGTGGATGCGGCCATGTTCCTCATCGCGGAGGCCACCGTTCTCAACGTGCGAACGGCCGGGATGCAGTTCTATTCGTCGCGGCTCGGCTTCGCCGTGGATACCACGCTCTATCTTGTCGTCTCCGCATGCTGCTGGATCTGGTCGCTGAGGACCGTGGGCATCTACCATCGTCACATCATGGGCGACGGATACCAGGTGAACATACTGTTGGTCAAGGGCATGGCGTTGTGCTGGATGCTGCATTGCACGCTCGACTACATCTTCGGTTTCCGAATGACCCTGCGCACCTTGACGCTCATGGTGGTGGCGGGCTGGTTGCTCACCGCAGTGGAACGTATCGTCTCCCGCATGTTCCTTACGCGCAGCCGCGATGCAGGGCAGTTCGCCTACGGCACGGTGATTGTCGGCTCGCCGAAAGGCATCGGCAATACCCTGCGTTTTCTGGGGCGTCGCCAACAGCTCAACTACCGGCCGGTGGCGGTCTGCCCGATTAGGTTCAACCCGGAGACAGGGCTGATAGAAGCGGACACTGATATCGAGATGCTGGAATGGCAGATCAGCGCCAATTGGGGAGACTCGCTGCCGGTGCTCGAGTACCGCGACCAAGACCTCGCGTATCGCATCGTCGATATGAACGCCCAGACCGTGCTGGTCGCGGACGAGTTGCGCCGGTATTCCGACAACTACAACATCTTCTCTGTGCGCATGGAGTCCTCCGGCCTGGAGATCGCCATGCTGGCCTCCGCCGCGGACACCGCGAACCACGAATTCCAGATCCGCTCGATTCAGGGCGTCACCATCATCACCCAGCGACTTGCCCAGTACACGCCGTCCGTGCGGTTTGCTAAGCGCATGTTCGATCTGGTGGTCTCCTCGTTGGCCATCGTCTGCTCGCTGTTCATCACGCTGCCGGTGGCGATCGCCATCAAACTGACCGATGGCGGTCCGGTGTTCTACACACAAACCCGCGTCGGACTCAACGGCAAGCCGTTCGAGATGATCAAGTTCCGTTCGATGGTGACCGATGCGGACAAGCTCAAGGCAGAACTGGCCAAACAGACCGGCCAGACCGACCGGTTCATCTTCAAGATGAAGGATGACCCTCGCATCACGCCGATAGGCCGGTTCATCCGCCGTTTCTCCATCGACGAACTGCCGCAGTTCCTCAATGTCTTTAAGGGGGATATGTCCACGGTGGGGCCGCGTCCGCCGCTGCCGGAGGAATACGAGCGCTACAACACGCTGTATGCCACGCGCATGCTCGTCAAGCCCGGCATCACCGGTCCATGGCAGGTGTCTGGCCGCTCCGACCTGTCTGCCGAGGAAAGCGAGGCGCTGGACGTCGCCTATGTGCAGAACTGGTCGATTATGGGCGATATTCACCTCATGTTCCGCACGGTCGGTGCCGTGCTGAGCCACAAGGGGGCCTACTGATGGACCGTCCCACGCTTCGGCCTGAGTCGCTCGAGCCGGGTAAGCCCCTCGAACCGCCGACTCCGCCTGCCCCGCCGACCCCGTCAATCGTCGAACCTATGCCCGGCACGACATCCGGTTCCCGAGGGAACGGAACGGACCGGTCTCATGAGGACGATCTGCCCCAATCCGCAAACGGCCGTCCGGCCCGGAGGCGGATGAGCCGTGCGGCCGTGGCGCGTATGAAACGGGCCCGTCGCCGTCGCCGCATCATCCTTGGCGTTCTTGTCGCCATGGTGACGCTGATGTGCGCGCTGGCCGGCTGGTTCGCCGTGTCCGCGTGGATCGCCAAAGGCGAAGTGGAGGCCGCGGTGGCGGCCGTCTCGCAGGTCAAATCCGCTGCCGAGTCCGGGGACCTGGATCAGGCAGCCGATGGCCTTGATGAATTCGCCGACCATGTCCAGTCCGCCTATCGTCAGACCAGTCAGCCCGTCTGGGCGCTCGCCGGCATGACGCCTCGATACGGCGCGGATATCACGGCGATTCGCGAGACCGTCCACATCCTCGAGGACGTCTCCAACAACGGAATCCCGAAAATCACCAAGATGCTGCGGTCCGTGGACCTTGACCGAATCGGCATCAAGGATGGCGTCATCAGCTTGGGCGGTCTGGAGGACTCGTCGGCTGACTTGGCTGCCGCGCACCAATCGATCGTCGATGCCGCCGCGCGACTCAATACCGTGGGGCCTACGACCATCCCGCAACTGACCAGCGCCCTCGAGCAGGGCCGGGAGCAGATCGGCAGGCTTTCCGCCCTTACGGACATGGCCAGCAGGGTGGCGGATGTCGCGCCTTCGATGCTGGGCCTCGGCAGCAGCGGTAATGGCGGCAGCGGCGGTAATGGCGGAGCCAGCCGCACGTACCTCATACTGGCGCAGAACAACGCCGAGCTCAGGGCCACGGGCGGCATCGCCAGTTCATGGGGCACCCTGACAGTCACCAACGGCCGCTTACGCCTCACCGATTTCGCCACGCCGCCATCGGATGCGGTGTTCGGCGCCGGAGAGGCCAGTGGCGTGCTCACGGCCGATGAGCGCAACCTGTTTTCCACCAACATGGCGACGGACTATCAGGATCTGAACTTCACACCGGACTTCACGCGCACTGGCGAGCTCGCCAGCGAGATCTGGGAACGCGCCGGCAACGGCAAGGTGGATGGCGTCATCAGTGTGGACCCGGTGTTCCTCGGCAGATTGCTTGCCGTTACCGGCCCGGTCAGCCTTGACTCGACCATCACGTCGGCGGTGCTGGGGCTCGAACAGGGCGATGGTGGCGCGAATACGCTCACGCTGAGTGCCGAGAACGCCGCGGAAGTGCTGCTCAACCGCATTTATCTGACCGGCGCCACCCAGGACGAGCAGGATGCCTTCTTCTCGAGTGCCGCCGCGCAGGTGTTCGACCACGTGCTTCATCATCTCGATGGCAAGGGCCGCAGTCTGATGAAGGTCGTGCGGGAGGCGGCGGATGATGGGCATCTGTACGTGTACAGCACCCACGAGGCGGAGCAGGACCGGCTGGATGGCACGGCGGTCTCCGGCGTGCTGATTTCAGGCGATGCCCCCGGCAATCCGGTGGCCGGCGTCTATCTCAACGACGGCACGATGGGCAAAATGGACTGGTATCTGGACCGCGTGGTGACCAGCGAGTACGAGAAGACCTACCCCAGCGGGGCACGCCAGTACACGCTCACCATCTCGCTGACCAACACAGCCGATGCCGCGTCCATCGCCGCCGCGCCCGATCTGCTGCGAGGTTACGACAGTGACCGCAACCCCCGTCACGGCGAGATTGAAACCGTGATATACGTGTATGCCCCCGCCGGAGGCCGTCTGGTGGACTGGAGCGAGGATTTCGACCAGATCGCCACGCACGACGGGCTGACGGTGGGTGCCAAAACCGTGACATTGGAACCGGGGGAGCGGTTTACTGTCACTGTCCATGTGCTGGCCAGCGCATCGGCCGGGGACACGCCGCTGACCGTGCGCCAGACACCGCAGACGGATTGACCGCCAAAGGTGGCGGACCGTGCGCGCGGGAGGCACCGGACGACAGACACTCTTCCGCGATGGGGGTACCCCCTTCCGATTACAGTAGAACAGATACGAATCTGCAGAAAGCGAGCATTGTTTGGCAAGCGAAACGGACCAGATCCAGAATGATGTCATCACTATCGACGTGCTGGGCGCGCTGAAGAAGCATTTCATCACGGCGATTGTCACGCTTGTGGTGGTGTGTGCCGCGGCTGCCGCGTACACATTCACCCGCACGCCGATGTATACGGCAACCTCCGAGCTACTGGCCACCTACCGCACGTCGGCTAGTTCGACCACCGGCAGCGCCGGCAACGAACTCAACTCCGGTGCCAGTTACATCAACAGCCAGATTCAGACCTACCCCCAGCTGGTGAAGACCGAATCCGTACTCCAGCCTGTGATCGACGATCTGGGGCTGAAGACCACGGTCAAGGAGCTCGCCGCCACGGTGACCGCCTCCAATCCGAGCGATACAATGCTCGTCGACATTTCCGTCGAGAACGCCGACCCGAAGACCGCCTCCACCATCGCCAACGCCGTGGCGGAAAGCCTCAAGAAGCAGGTCACTTCAACGCTCTACAGCGACGAGGGCGATAAGATCGTCTCCCCGGTCAACCTCACCGTCGTCCAGCAGGCTTATGTGCCCGCCTCGCCCAGCTCGCCGAACGTGAAGATGAACCTCGCGATCGGCGTCCTCGTCGGCGTGGTGTTTGGCTTGATAGCTGCCGTCATCAAGGATTCGCTCGACACGCGCATCCGTCATGAATCCGATGTCACTGCGCTCGTCGACGCGCCCATCTTGGGGTCGATCCGCCGCAATGACCTGTACCACGGCAAGGCGCCGGCGGTCATCTCCAAGCCCGCTTCCCGTGAGGCGGAGGAGGTGCGGCGTCTGCGCACGAACCTGTCGTTCATCCTGCCAGGTACGCCATGTTCTAATGTAATCGTGGTGACGTCGGCCGGTCCGTCCGAGGGCAAGACCACGATCTCGGTCAACATGGCGACCGCCTTCGCCGAGTCCGGTTCCAAGGTGCTGCTCATCGACGCCGACGTGCGTAACCCCTCTGTGGGCAAGCAGCTCGACCTCGAGGATACGGTGGGACTGACCCACCTGATTACCAATGAGGTCTCCTCTCAGGAGGCCATCCAGAAGTACTGGAAGCAAAACTTTCATGTGCTGCCCGCGGGCGCCCAGCGCATCAACCCGAGCATTCTGCTCAACTCCCATGCGATGAAGGCCCTGATCGATCAGGTTTCCGAGGCCTATGACTATGTAATCGTCGACACCGCCCCGATGCGCGTTTCCAACGACGCCGTGGTGTTCGCCAAGGAGGGGCCGCAGCTCATGTTCGTCGTGGGCCTCGGCGTGGCCGAGAAGAGGCTGCTCCGGAAGACGGTGCAGGAGCTCGACACCCTTGACGTCAAACCGGTGGGCATCGCCATCGACTATGCCGAGAATGACAACATGCAAAAGACCGGCTATTACTACTACGGCGATTCTTCCAAGGACAGGAACGGTTCCTCCGGTGGTGTGCACAAAGCCGGTAGGGGCCTAAAGCCCGGGGCTTCCACCCCGTCCCTCCGCGCTAACGACTGACGCCCGGCGCCCATTCCCGAAACGCACCTACACGATTCACAGATGACCATGAACGCACCCCCCCGTAAGACGACCCTCGTCGTCGCCACGCACAAGCGATACCGCATGCCGCAGTCCGATCTCTACCTGCCTGTGCAGGTCGGCGCGGCCGGCAAGGCCGATTTGGGCTATCAACGGGACGACGATGGCGAGCACATCTCGTCGAGAAACCCCCGTTTCTGTGAGCTGACCGGCCTGTACTGGGCATACCGGAACCTCGACTCCAAATACTGGGGTCTGGTCCACTACCGTCGGTATTTCGGCCGGCCGTCTATTCTCCCCGTGCTGCTGCCGTCGTTCGGCGGCCGGGGAAGCAAGGACAAATACGACCTACTGCTGGACGAACGGGACGTGCTGCGGTTGCTGGACCGCCATGACGTCATCGTTCCGCGCAGACAGCACTATGTGATTGAGACCATCGCCTCGCACTACGCTCACACGCACAACGCCTCCGACCTCGAAGAGACGAGGGCGGTGCTCCGGGATCTGTACCCGCAGTACGTGGCCGACTGGGACGCGGTGATGAGGCGTCGTTCGGCGCATATGTTCAACATGTTCGTCATGCGTGACGATCAGGCGCGGGAGTACTGCGAGTGGCTGTTCGACGTGCTGTTCGAGCTGGAGCGCCGTATCGACATCTCCAAGTACGACGCGTTCCACGCGCGCATGTTCGGTCGCGTGAGCGAGTTCATGCTCGACGTGTGGATCCGCCACCATAACCTCAGCTGCGCCGAGGTGCCGGTCGTGTACATGGGCCGGATCGACTGGCCCCGCAAGATAGCCTCGTTCGTCAAGGCCCGGTTCGCGGGGGTGAAGTATGAGCGCAGCTTCTAGGGGCGGAAAGCGCAGGAGGCTCTGTCTCGTTGCCTCCTCCGGCGGCCATATCGAGGAGCTTATGCAGCTCGGAGTGCTGCGCGAACGGTATGACTACTTCCTGATGACCCCACGCACCAAATGGACCGAACACCTCGAAGGCCACAAGCATTTCATCCATGACATCGACCGCAGCACCAAACTGACCAAACTGGTCACGCTCGCCGGCATCTTCCTCGAACAGATCCCGGTGTTCCTCAAGGAGCGGCCGACCGTCGTGGTGACTACCGGCGCCGTGGTGGCGTTGCCGATATGCCTGTACGTCAAGCTGTTCGGCGGCAAGGTAATCTTCATCGAAAGCATCGCCCGCGTTCACACGACCAGCCAGACCGGCCGCATCTTGAGCAGGTTCGCCGACCTGTTCCTCGTGCAGTGGGAGGAACAGCTCCGCTGCTATCCGAACGCCAGATATGCGGGGTGGGTCTATTGACGACGGTATTCATGATCGTGGGCGGCGTCGTCGAATTCGACTTCAGCCGTCCGCTGCGGATTCTAGACGAGCTGGTCGCTGAAGGCGTGCTGGACGGCGGCGAGCTCGTGGCTCAGCGCGGCCACGCGAAGTACGTGCCGACGCGCTACCACAGCTTCGACTTCGTGGACGGCGTCACCTTCGAGCGGACCATCGACGAGGCCGACCTCATCATCTCCCACGGCGGCGTGTCGTCGCTGATCTCCGCGTTGCGCAAGGGCAAGAAGGTCATCGCCTTCCCACGGCTGGCACGGTATCGGGAACATCTGGACGACCACCAGACCGAAATCACCTCGATGTTCGCCGACCAAGGCTACATGTTGTACGCCACTGACAAGGAATCCCTGAAACAAGCCATCGAGCGGGCGGACACGTTCGAGCCGAAACGGTTCGTTGGCTGCAACACGATGATGACGCGCATCGTCACGGATTTCATCGAGAACGAATGCTGACCACGGACGAAGACATGATTGAGGAGACGAAGGAAACGGATATGGAAGTCAGCGTGGTCGTCCCCGTGTACAACGGAGAGCGCGATTTGGCGCGGTGCCTCGACTCCCTGACGGGCCAGACCTTGGAGAGTCTAGAGATCATCGTGGTGGACGACGGCTCCACCGACGGCACCCCGGACGTCATCCGTGGATACGTCGAACGATACCCCGGGCGGGTGCGCGCGTTCCGCAAGGACAATGGCGGCCAGGGGGCGGCCCGCAACCTCGGCATCGCCAAGGCCAAGGGCGAGTACGTCGGTTTCGTGGACGCCGACGACTATGTCTCGATTGATATGTTCGCACGGATGCTCGCCGCGGCACGCAAGGCGGACGCCGACATGGTGACGTGCGACTACACGTACACCTACGGTGGCGAGGACGAGGCCGAACGGGTGGTCCTGGCCAAGCCACGCAAGACCACCGACCTGTTCTTCGACCCGTGGGCGGCCCCGTGGAACAAGCTCTGCCGCCGCTCCATGCTTGTGGACAACGGTGTGGTGTTCCCGGAGTTGCGCGCCTACGAAGACACCGCGTTCTACGCGAACGCCATCCCGTTCACGCGCACCATCGCGAATGTGGACGAGGCGTTCGTCCACCAGTACTTCCGTGAGTCCTCCACGATGAACCAGCGTCAGGACGAACGCGTGCTGCTGATCTTCGACGTCATCGACGACATCGTCGCCTTTTACAAGGCACACGGCGTCTACGAGGAATACCGGGAATACCTGGAGTACTTCTGCGTCAAGATTCTGTTCTCCAGCTCGGTGCTGCGCATCTGCCAGATCCGCGACCGGGCCGTCCGCCGCGACTATCTGCGCCGCAGCATCCGCAAGGCGAACGAACTGTTCCCCGGCTACCGCCGCAACCGATTCTTCCACAGGGGGGCCAAGGGACTGTACGTCAGAAGTGTCAATCGGCTCACGCTGCCCATATACGCCGACCTCATCTATCTCGCCCGGTACAAGGGAAGGAAACGCCTGTGAACGTCTCAGTGGTAATGGCCACCTACAATGGCGAGCGCTACATCGTCGAACAGCTCGACTCCATCCGTACCCAGTCCCGCCCCGTTGACGAGGTGGTAATCCGCGACGACCGTTCCAACGACCGTACGGTCGCCGTCGTCGAGGAGTACATCGCGCGGCATGGCCTCGACGGTTGGAGCATCGTTGTCAACGAACGCAATCTCGGCTACGCCGACAACTTCCACACGGCGATGGTCCACGCCACCGGCGACCTGATCGTGTTCTGCGACCAGGACGACATCTGGTTGCCGGACCGCATCGAACGCATGGAGGCATGCTTCGCGCGTAATCCGCGCGTCAAGGCGCTGTACTCCGAATTCGAGTTGTTCTACGAGTCCGACGACGTGGCGCGCATCTCCTCCCCGGTGCTCAAGGCCATGACCTTCGACGGCACGGTGGAGCAGGCGTCGTTTACTCCCGCGAACCTGTTCATCAAGACCGAGGGCTGCACGATGGTGGTCCGCGCCGACTTCCTGCGTGAAATCGAACCGTATTGGTTCCCCGGATTCGCGCACGACGAGTTCGTCTGGAAGATGGCGCTCGCCGCCGACGGCCTCTACTGCCTGCATCAGGCGACTCTCAGGCGCCGCATCCACGGCAGCAATGTGTCCACCAGCAAGCTGCATGATTTTCGACGGCGTCTTGCGTTTCTGGAGAACCTGGAACAAGGGCACCGGGCGATGCTCGCGTACGCGCGCAGTCTGGGAACGGACGACACCCGCATCCGCATGATTGAACGCGACGTCGAAGGCACCGCGCGGCGCGTCTCGATGATGAGGGACCGCCATCTGTGGCAGGTGGTGCCGCTCGCGTTGCGCTACCGGGACTGCTTCTACGACTGGAAGGCCATTCCGGTGGAGTTCCTGATGGCGTTGAAGGGGGTGTGAGATGGGCAAGGCGATACTGATTTACAACTGGAAGGCCGGGACGAACGAGACGTTCCCTTCCTACCTGCGTGACCATGGAGTGTCCTGCGAGATTCTGGATAATCCCGATGACGGCACCCGGCGCCTGTCCAAGTGGTACAAGATTGTGAACTCACTGGAGTGTGCTGCGCTCGCGTTCCGTGCGGTGCTGCGCGCCCGCAAGGGTGATGTGATCGTCGCCATGTGCGCCACTCCGGGTATTCTGGCGTCGATACTCAATTGGAAGCGCGTACCCGTGGTGGTGGTGAACCTGTTGTGCCATTCCTCGGAACGGCCAGGGGCGGGGGAGCGGATGCGCAACCGTTTGTACTCGCATGCGCTCAACAGGCCCGGTGCGTGGGCCACGTGCAACGCATTGAATGACATGCCGCGCTATCGGAGGATGTTCTCGCTGCGACAGCCGGAGCATCTGGTACATCTGCTTGACGGCGTGCGCATGGACGACGCCGTGGCGACGGCCGCCGAACCCGTGTACGACGTGTTCTCCTGCGGGGCAAGCGCCCGCGACTGGGACACACTGGTTGCCGCCGCACGCCTGCTGCCTGAGGTCCGGTTCCACGTGGTGGCCCGTCAGGACGATTGGAAGCCGGAGTATGCTGACGCGACCAACGTGCGCGTCGACTTCAACCTGCCGCATGACGAGTACCTGCACGCCCTGAACGATTCGCGCATGACGGTGCTGCCCCTGAACAGTCCGGTAACCGCCGGCCTTCTGGTCATGTTCGACTCCGTGAAGTATGGCAGACCCGTGGTCATGACCCGTACCGCCTCCACCGAGCAGTTCGTGCCCGCGTCGCTGCATGACCGCACGCTGGTGCCGATGGGCGACGCTCCGGCGCTGGCCGACGCTATCCGAGCCACATTGTCCTTGTCCGACGAGGAACGCGCCGCGCTCGTGGCCGAGGGGCACGAGTATCTACGCGTCAACCACTCCGAGGAATCCCGCCACCGGCGTCTCCTCGGCATTATACGGAAGGCGCTCCGATGACGACGACTAATGATCGGCGGATATCCATTGGCCGTTCAGATGGCTTGGTGAGCGTCATCATCCCCATCTACAACTGCGAGGATTACCTTCGCGCATGTCTGGACGGCGTGTTGTCACAGACGTATCCCGATTTGGAGATCATCTTGGTCGACGACGGCTCCACCGACGGCAGCTATGCGATCTGCGAGGAATACGCGGCCCGGAATGCCGGAGTCATGCTTCTGAGAAAACCGAACGGTGGGCCGAGTTCGGCCCGTAACCACGGATTGGACCATGCTTCGGGACGATACGTGGCTTTCATCGATTCGGACGATACGGTCGATCGACGCTACATCGGGTATCTGGTCGGTCTGCTTCGAGACGAGCACGCAGATATGGCGTCGTGCGGATACGATGTGACGGCGCCGGATGGGACTGTCACATCCATCGAGCCGTTCGGCAGGGAGCGTTTCTCCCCGAATGGGGACATGACTGACTATGCGCATTTCCCCTACACCGTGTGGCATATGATGTTCACCCGCGAGGCCATCGGCGACACCCGTTTCGATGAACGGGTCTTCTACATGGAGGACCTGAAATTCATCGTGGAGATCTTCATGAAGCCGGGCGCCATCGTCAATACCAGCGACGTGCTGTACCACCAGATCAGGCATGGCGAGAGCACGACCGCGAACCGCTATGCCCCTTCGAATTTCGGCAGGTATTTCACCATGTCCAAGGCGTTGGAGGACATGTGCGATCTTTCGAGGGGATGCGCGAAGCTGCACGGCGAGCGTCTGAAATACCTCATTAAGGAGGACGCTGTCATGCTGGCCTTGATGGACGCCAAGCATGTGGGCGACGATTCACAGAGAGCGTATCTACGCAAGGTGATAGCCGAGAAGTACAGGGAGACGAAGCGGCATTCCTTCGGTTTCAAGGATCGGATTGTGCTGTGGCTCTGTTCGTGGAGTCCGTCGCTGTACCGGATGATCGCACGAGTGGATTTTGAGGGGTAGCCCATGAATCGCTCGCAGTTCATGAAGAACGTGTTGTTCGGATTCGGCGGACAATTCGTCGTCATCATCCTTGGCATCATCATCCCGCGCGTGATGATCACCAGCTATGGTTCGGACGTCAACGGCCTGATCAGCACCGTGTCCCAGGTCTTCACCTACATGGCGTTGCTGGAAGCCGGAATCGGCCAAGCTGCCCGCAACGCACTGTACGGTCCGCTCACCAGAGGAGACAGGGCCGGCGTCTCCCGCGTGGCATCGGTGGCCCAGAGGTATTTCAGGAAGATCACGACATACTATGCCGCCGGTGTGCTGCTTCTGGCACTGGTCTTGCCTCTCATCCTGAAGACCGGTGTGGGTGCCGTCACCGTGTTTCTTGTGGTGCTTTTCGAGGGCATGGCCGGGGCGGTCTCGTTCTACTTCGTCGAGACCAGGACGATGATTCTGGCGGCCGACGGACGCGGATACGTCAACAACGGCGTCAACGTGGTGGACAAGACCCTGGGGTACGCGGCACGCATCGTGATGGCGCTCTTCGGCATCAACATCGCGCTGCTCCAGTTCGTGTACTTCCTCATCACCGTCGCGAAGGTCTTCTTCTACAAGCTGTACTTCGATAAGGTGTATCCGTGGATTGACTACACGGCGGCGCCGAAGACGGAGAAGCTCAAGGACCGGCACTTCTACATCGTCGCCGAGATCACTTGGACGATCTTCTCCTCCACCGGCATGATCGTGCTCTCCGCGTTCGTCAGTACCAAGCTCGCCAGCGTCTACGCCGTGTACAACATGGTGTTCGGCAATCTGAACGTGCTCCTGACTGCCGTGTACAACAGTGTCAACTATATGCTCGGGCAGACCTACAGCAGGAGTCGCGAACTGTACATCAAGGTGCATGATGCGTTTGTATCGGTCTTCTTCGGGGGCATGACCACGCTGATGTGCATCTCATACATCCTGATTCTGCCGTTCATCCGTCTGTATACGGCCGGAGTGACGGACGTCGAGTACGTCAACCGACTGCTGCCGGCCTTGTTCTGCCTTGTGCAGATCCTCTCCTGGGCGCGATATGTGCCCGGCAATCTGATTGGCGTGGCCGGATACATCAAGAAGGCGACCTGGGTGAACATCACCGAGGCCGTGTTGAATCTCGTGCTGTCCGTGGTGTTGGTGTTCCGGTTCGGTATCGTCGGTGTCATACTCGCCACCGTGTGTGCGCTGCCGCTGAAGATGGTGTATTGCAACATCATGTCGGACAAGGTCATCCTCAAGCGTCCGATGCGCAGGACGGTCGCCATCATCGCCGTGAACCTGCTGCTGTTCGTGCTGACGGTCGGTGTCAACGAGTGCATTGATTTGCCCATCCACAGCTATTGGGACTTCATCGTGTACGGGTGCCTTGTCACCATCGTCGTGGGAGGCGTCGGGCTGGGCGTCAACGTGGCGGTGAACCCTGATTGTATGAAATACGTCATGTCCATTTTCTCCAGAAAGGACTCCGGAAAATGAACAACACCTATACTGAAGAGCGTAATTTTCAGATGCTGATCGCCCTACTCAAGAAGCGTGGCATCAACACCGTGATTGCCAGCCCGGGCACGGCGAACATCGCTCTGGTGGCCAGCGTGCAGGGTGACCCGTTCTTCACCGTCTACTCCGCCCCGGATGAGCGTTCGGCCGCATATATGGCTTGCGGATTCGCGGCGGAAAGCGGAAAGCCGGTCGTGCTGACCTGCACCGGGGCGACTGCCTCGCGCAACTATATGCCCGGTCTGACCGAGGCGTACTACCGCAAGTTGCCGGTCATCGCCGTCACCAGTGCACGCCATGCCGGCTATATCGGCCAGCTGACGCCGCAGTGCCTGGACCGGACGGTGATTCCCAACGACATCGCCGTCACCAGCGTTCAGGTTCCCTCGATCCATTCCGATGAGGATGCGTGGAACTGCAATCTGAAACTCAACGAGGCGCTGCTCGCCATCACCGGGAATGGTGGAGGGCCGGTGCATATCAACATCGTCTCGGAGGTCAGCCACGGATTCGGCGTCAAGGAGCTGCCGCAGACGCGTCTCATCGAACGATATGAGTTCCGGGACGAGTTTCCCGAGATCGAAGCCGCGCGAGTGGCGGTGTTCGTGGGCAACCACCGGCCGTTCGACAAGCGGACCGAAGAGGCGATCGACCGGTTCTGCGAACGCCACAACGGCTGCGTGCTGGTCGATCGCACCAGCAACTACCACGGTGCATACGGTGTGGAATTCAACCTGATTTCTGATCAGAGCCAGTACACCACCGATCTGCGATCGCCGGAACTGCTCATCGATCTGGGAGAAATCACCGGGTCCTATATGCGACTCAATCCCCGCGAGGTTTGGCGCGTGAGCGAGGACGGGGAAATCCGGGATCGGTTCAAGACCCTGACCAAGGTCTTCGATATGACGGAACTGGAGTTCTTCGACCGGTATACGGGCGGGGAGAATCGGGAACATCAGGGGAACGACACGTCCACCATGACGTACTGGAAGGCATGCAGCTCGCTGTACGAGGATATCGCGAGCCGTATTCCGGAGCTTCCGTTCTCGAATCTGTGGGTCGCCAAGACACTGTCCGCGAAGCTGCCGAAGAACAGCAAGGTGCATCTGGGCATCCTCAACAGTCTGCGCAGCTGGAATTTCTTCGAGTCGGATGACTCCATCGACTGCTATTCGAACACCGGAGGCTTCGGCATCGACGGCATCTTGTCCACGATGCTCGGCGGCGCGCTCGCCGCTCCCGAATCGCTGCACTTCGCGTTCCTCGGCGATCTGGCGTTCTTCTACGACATGAATGCCTTGGGCAACCATCATGTAACGCCGAACATGCGTATCCTGCTTGTCAACAACGGCGTCGGCACTGAATTCAAGAACTACAACCACCTCGCCGCCCGATTCGGTGAGGGTGCGGACGATTTCATTGCCGCCGCCGGACATTACGGCAACAGGTCGAGGAATCTGGTCCGACACTACGCTGAGGGTTTGGGCTTCGATTACCTCTGCGCTTCCGACAAGGATGAGTTCCTCGATAACGTCGACGCCTTCATTTCGCCGGAGATGGGCGGCAAGCCGATGATTTTCGAGGTATTCACCTCAAGCGACGATGAAAGCGATGCGTTGAAGGCCATGAACCTTATCGTCAAGGACAAGCCCACGATTGCGAGTGCCGCCAAAGGCACGGTGAAACGCATTCTGGGCGATGGCGGGGTCGCTGCGTTGAAGCAGATCGTTAGGGGATGATTGGCATGGGAATCGCATCGTATATGAGGCGGGCGTTTCGATGGATTGTCCGCGGAATCCCGGAACAACACACGACGGTGGTCGTCAAGGAAGGTCCTGTTCGTGGTGCGTTGAAAGGACGGCGTGTACTGATCACAGGTGGAGGCCGTGGTCTGGGCTTTGCCATCGCCGAGCGTTGCGTACGCGAGGGGGCGAAAGTCCTTATCGTCGGTCGTGATGAGGACACCCTCAGAAAGGGCGTCGCGCGGTTGGGGGACTCCAGCGCTAGATACCTCACCTTAGACGTCCGGGATGTGTCGAGGTTCGCCGCCTTTCTCAGTGAGGCTGAATCGCTAATGGGCGGCAAGATTGACTCGTTGGTCTGCAATGCAGGCATCTCCCTGCATGAGGGGGATTTCCGCAGAGTGACCGAGGAAGGATGGGACAGGCAATTCGACACCAATCTCAAAGGGTCGTATTTTCTGGTCCAGCAGTTCGTACTGTATCTTGAGCGTCACGAGGACGTCGCCGGCAATATCGTTGTGGTCACGTCCGAGCGCGCCAAGCGGGCGGACGACATCCCCTACGGATTGACGAAAGTCGCCGCCAGCAGCTTCATCCAGGGCATCGCCAGCAAGATTATCGCCGAGGGAATCAGACTCAACGGTGTGGGTCCCGGCGTCACGGCCAGTGACATGACTGGGGTCAAAAGAGACGGGAACCTATATGCGGGGCATCAGGCCGGCAAACGGTTCTTCGTGCCCGAAGAGGTCGCCGAAGTGGTGAATTTCCTGCTGAGCGACGTCTCGGCCTCGATCGCCGGGGAGATCATCACCTGCGATCAGGGAGCGTACATCGCCCATTGGTGAGCGTCACTGGACGCATCCGTGAAGAGACACACCTGTGAGGAAAGGATGGGATATGAGGGTCTGTATCATCACTGTTTTTCATGAGATGAACTATGGGGCGTATCTTCAGGCATATGCGCTGGGCAAGCGTCTCGAACGTGACGGGCATGATGTCTGGTATTACGAGAAAAGCCCTTGGCGTGTTATGGATTACGTCCATGCATTGCATCTGCGCGAAACACGCAACATCGGTTTCAACATCGGATTGTTGACGAGCTACATGAAGGCGTGGAAGCGTCTGAAGCGTACGTCCAGCCCCGATGGGTTCGATGTGGTGGTCATCGGAAGCGACGAGCTGTGGAACGTGCGGAACGTCAATTTCCGCCATGAGGGGTACTACATCGGCGAGGATATTGCATCGAACAAGTGCATCACCTATGCAGTGAGCTGCAATACGTGTAGTGCCGAGGAATTCCTCCGGCAGTACCCGGAGCTCGACGATTTCTCCAAACTCGACGACATCTCCGTGCGTGACGCGAAGACCTATGATCTGGTGAGGTCCTTGTCGAACCGCGTCCCCATCAATGTGGTGGATCCGACGTTCCTTGTCGATTACGATGTGCCCAAGCCGAAGGAACAGGGGAAATACGTTCTCATCTACGGATACTATTTCACGGATGAGGAGGTCGCCAGGATCAGAGAGTATCTCCGCCGTTATGACGATGTCACCGTGATTTCGGCCGGGTTCCCCCATGCGTGGTGTGACAAGTGCGTACCGTGCGGCCCGTTCGAATTTCTGGGATACATCAAGTATGCCCAGGAGGTGATCACGTCCACGTTCCATGGGACCGTGTTCTCGATTATTTTCCGGAAGCATTTCCTCTCCTTCGCCCGCGACAACGCCAAGACGCTGGATGTGCTGCACAAGTTTGGTCTTGACGATCAGAACGTTTCAGGCAAGGACGTCGAACATATGAGGTCTGAGGTCCGATACGACCAAGGACCGGAAACGAGAATCCGGGAGTGGACGTCCCGGTCTCTGGCATATCTTGACAGGCATTTCGCCACCGAGAACGGCGAAGGCTGACGGTTTGGTCTTGTGCGATGGCGCGCATCACATTGACACTGGGAGATATAAGCATGAAATTACGGATACGCTATTCATTCGTGGCACGGTGTTTTCTCGTTTCATTCGTGCTGTTTCCTAATCTCGTATCTCTTCGTGTCGGTGGGCTGCCGTCCATAACGCTGCCGCGAATCTTTCTGGTGATCTGCTACCTATGGTTGCTTGTTGATTCGCGAATGCAGAGTAGGTTCCTTCGCATCATCAGCAACAACATCTACAATTTCCCCATCGTGGTCTATCTGGTGGTATGCCTGTACACCGCAGTGCTCTGCAAGGATGCCAACAGTTTCTTCGGTTTTTTCGTCGATTCCGCATTGACATATTATCTGGTGGTGTACGTGCTGAGAACCTGCCTGTCCATCGACGACCTCACGCGGCTGATTTCAGTGTGTCTCTATGTGATGTGCATAATCGGAGTCATCGAATTTATCACCGGCGTCAACGTGCTGTCGTTGGTGAGCCTCGGCGAGGGAAGCGAGATTGCGAGCACGTTCCGCGACTCCACCCTGCGCGTCCGAGGGCCCTACGGACATCCTCTGGGATACGCGATGGTGCTACTTCTGCTGTTCCCCCTGTCGTGCTACAGCCGGGAAGAGAGAAGCGTCTCCCTGTTCAGGCACAAGGCCTTGTTCTTGCTGGTGTTCCTGAACGTGCTTTTCACCGGATCCCGGTCCGGAATCGGTCTGTTCTGCATCGAGGTCATCATCCTGTGCGTGTTCACCAGCCGCAAGTACCGCAATGGGACTGTGCTGTTCTCCGTCGCGGCGGTGCTGACCCTGGTGGTTTGCGCCATGCTATTTGCGGACAATACATTGGTGCAGTACATCCTGCGTCAGCTGTTCTACGTGGTCGATCAGGTGTTTGGGACGAACTTCGCCTTAAGGTATGGCGGCGACGCGTCGATCATGAACAGTACGGTCGCCAGGGACCGCATCTGGAAGGTTCCGTTCGATTCGAGCTTGAGTCCATGGGTTGGCAAAGGCGTGTCGTATCAGACCGGAGCCTATAGGATCGACGGCTGGTTGGTGAGATCCATCGATAACTACTACATCCGCACGTATATCTCCTACGGTATTTTCGGCGTCATCGCCGTGCTGCTGATATTCGCCGCCTTCGTGAGGGCCAATATCAGGCGCGTGTTCGATGAGGATAAGATCTATCTGGTCTGCCTTACCGCGGGACTGTTGTATGCGATCAATCTCGTCGTCGTCGATGAACTTGCCACATATCGGTATTTCTTCATCGTGCTTGCCATATCCAGTGCCGTCACCAGCGAAATGCGGGCGAAAACTCAAACGGATGGATTTAGGAAATCGAGGAGGTCATAGTGCGTATCGGCTTTGTATCATCGGGTGACATCTATGACCGACGGTCATGGAGCGGAACCATCAGTTTTCTCGCGGGCCGGCTATCGAAGCGCCATGAGGTCGTTCCCATTGTCGTCAACGATATATGGAAGAAGTATTTCAATAAACTCGTTGCTGTGGCGACGTTGGGGAGAAGACATCATTCCCGTTTTCCCCTATATATGGAAAAACTGGTGCTCGCTCATCGAATCAAACAATCACACTGCGATCTGTATTTCGCTCCGGCAGTCAGTGAAATGGTGGCCAATGGCGGGATCCCCGATGATGCGAAGGTGGTGTATCTCAGTGACGCTACATACCATCTCATGCTTGATTACTATCTCTTCAACGAAACTCCCTATGATCAGGAATATTCGGACGAGATGGAGAAGCATGCCCTGACCCGTGCCGATGCCGTGGTTTTGTCAAGCGACTGGGCTGTGGATGATGCCCGCCGGTATTACGGTATCGAGCAAGACAAGCTGCATAGATTGTGCTTCGGCGCGAATCTTCCAGACCGTTATCCGTCCACCGTGAAGAATTTGGATCCGAATGAGCCAATCAAATTGCTGTTGGTCGGAGTCGATTGGGAGAGAAAAGGAATCGACATCGCCATCGAAACGGTCAGATCGTTGAATCGGCGAGAGGATGGGCGATCCTATGAATTGACCATTGTGGGATTCGATGGGCCACGCGATGCCGATTCCATGGATGCGCATGTGCATTATGCGGGAAAACTGGATAAGAACAGTTCCGAGGAATTGGACATGCTGGTCCGACACTATCAGGACAGCGACCTATTCATTCTCCCCACTCGTGCGGAGTGCTCCGCCATCGTGTTTGCGGAGGCGGCCATGTACGGGCTGCCGACATTCACCTATGCAACCGGGGGAGTGGAATCCTATGTGGAGTCTGGGGTCACCGGAGTGTGTCTGCCGCCCGGTTCCGATGCGGAACGATTCGCCGATGCGATTTCGACAGTGGTTCATTCGGACGATTATGCGCGATACTCGGTTCAGGCAAGGGCCAAATATGAAGCCGAACTCAATTGGGACGTATGGTTCCGGGAATTCGAATCGATTCTCAAAGGCCTGATGGACCGTTGATATGGCGAGTGCCGTATGCTTCTGCTTTCCAGCGATGACGTATCCGCATTCCTCGCCGGAAGGCGGAACACCCCTCTAGGGGTCACCCCTTGTAAAATAGGGGGAATGTCTGAAGTTTTCACTCCTCATAACATCATTGTGACCGGTGGTTGTGGTTTCATCGGTTCGAATTTCGTGCATTACGTGTACGACAATCATCCTGATGTGCATGTCACGGTGCTGGACGCGCTCACCTACGCGGGCAATCTGGAGAACATCAGGTCGCTTCTGGGCGATCGTGTCGAGTTCGTGCACGGGAACATCTGCGATGCGGAGCTGCTGGATCGGCTGGTGCCTGGTCATGATGCGATTGTGCATTATGCGGCGGAGTCGCATAACGACAATTCGATCGCGAACCCGGAGCCGTTTCTGAAGACCAACGTGGAGGGCACGTTCCGACTCTTGGAGGCGGCCCGTAAGTACGATGTGCGCTACCATCATGTGAGCACGGACGAGGTGTACGGCGACCTCGCGTTGGATGATCCGGCGAAGTTCACGGAGGAGACCCCGTACCATCCGTCCAGCCCGTATTCGTCAACGAAGGCGTCGTCTGATCTGCTGGTGCGTGCGTGGCATCGCACGTTCGGTGTGCGCGCCACGATTTCGAATTGTTCGAACAATTATGGCCCGTATCAGCATGTGGAGAAGTTCATCCCACGTCAGATCACGAACATCCTCGACGGCCTGAAGCCGAAGCTGTACGGCAACGGCTCGAACGTGCGCGACTGGATCCACACGGACGACCATTCGACGGGCGTGTGGACGATCCTGACGAAGGGCCGCATCGGTGAGACGTATCTCATCGGCGCGAACGGGGAGCGCGACAACCTGACGGTGCTGCGCGATATTCTGACCGTGATGGGCAAGTCGCCGGATGATTTCGACTGGGTGAAGGACCGTCCGGGCCATGACCGTCGTTACGCGATCGACGCGACCAAGCTGCGCACCGAGCTGGGCTGGCAGCCCACGCACACGGACTTCCAGAAGGGTCTCGAGCAGACGATCAAGTGGTATACGGACAACCGTGCTTGGTGGGAGCCGGCGAAGGCCGCCACCGAGGCCAGGTACAAGCAGCAGGGGCAGTGATCATGGCATTTGAGTTCGAGAAGCAGTTGAAGGTCACGGAGACGAACATTCCGGGCCTGTTGGTGTTCGATCTGCCGGTGCACGGCGATAATCGCGGCTGGTTCAAGGAGAACTGGCAGCGTGCGAAGATGACCGCGCTTGGCCTGCCTGACTTCGGCCCGGTGCAGAACAACATTTCGTTTAATGCGACCAAGGGCGTGACGCGCGGCATCCACGCGGAGCCGTGGGACAAGTACATCAGCATTGCGGCGGGCGAGATCTTCGGCGCATGGGTGGACCTGCGCCCGGGCGAAAGCTTCGGCCAGGTGTATACGACCCGTCTGGATCCGAGCAGGGCGATCTACGTGCCGCGTGGCGTGGGCAACAGCTTCCAGGCGCTCAAGGACGGCACCGTGTACACGTATCTGGTCAACGCGCACTGGAGCCTTGAGCAGAAGAAGACGTACACATTCGTGAACCTCGCCGACCCGGAGCTGAACATCCAGTGGCCGATTCCGTTGGAGGAGTCGGAGCGTAGCGAGGCGGATCTGCATCACCCGATGCTCAAGGACGCGAAGCCGATGGCCCCCAAGCGCACGTTGGTGACGGGCTGCAACGGCCAGCTCGGTCACGCGATCCGCGCCTACGCCGAGGCGCACGACCTGCAGGGCTTCGAATACACGGACATCGACACGTTCGACTTCTCCGACCCGGCCGCCTACGAGCGGTTCGACTGGAGCCTGTACGGGACGATCATCAACGCGGGCGCGTTCACGGCCGTGGACAAGGCTGAGACCCCGGAGGGCCGTCCGGTCGCGTGGAAGGCCAACGCGCAGGGTCCGGCATTGCTCGCCCGCGTGGCCAAGGACCATCACATCACACTCGTGCATGTGAGCTCGGACTACGTGTTCGATGGCACCGCCGAACAGCATACGGAGACCGAGCCGTTCGCGCCGCTCGGCGTGTACGGGCAATCCAAGGCGGCGGGCGACATCGCCGTGGCCAATACGCCGGAACATTACATCCTGCGCTCCAGCTGGGTGATCGGTGAGGGCCATAACTTCGTCAAGACCATGATGACGCTGTCGGACCGCGTGGCCGACCCGGCGGACAAGCTGGACCAGGTGACCGTGGTGGACGACCAGTACGGGCGCCTCACCTTCACCAAGGACATGGCCGAGGCGATCTTCCACCTGCTCGACTCGCACGCCCCCTACGGCACCTACAACCTCACCGGAAGCGGCGCGGTCAAGTCCTGGGCCGACATTGCCACCGCCGTGTTCGAACAGACCAACCACAACGGCGACAAGGTCAAGCCCATCAGCACCGCCGAATACTTCGCCAACGCGAAGAACCCCGTCAGCCCACGCCCCACCCACTCCGCACTCGACCTCACCAAAATCGAAACCACCGGATACACACCCGCCAACTGGGAAATCACTCTCAAAACATATGTAGCCAAGGAGCTTAGCGAGTAGCTGGCGAAACCTCACCGACTCCCTTAAACGGAAGCCTGCGGCTCCGCGCGCGACAGGCACTGACCAACAATCGTTGTTGCGCCACACCAATCAATCATCTGATGAATCGAAAGGAACCCATATGAAGGGCATCATTCTGGCTGGCGGTTCGGGTACCAGACTGTACCCTCTGACCACAGTCACCTCGAAACAGCTGCTCCCGGTATACGACAAACCGATGATCTACTACCCGCTGAGTGTACTGATGCTGGCCGGCATCCGGGACATCCTCATCATCTCCACGCCCAAGGATTTACCCAACTTTGAACGTCTCCTCGGCGACGGTTCCCACTATGGTGTCAACTTCTCCTACAAAGTGCAGCCCAGCCCGGACGGCCTCGCGCAGGCGTTCCTGCTCGGTGAGGAGTTCATCGACGGCGATCCATGTGCATTGGTCCTTGGCGACAACATCTTCTACGGCAACGGTCTGGGCGCCACGCTACGCAAGGCCGTGGCCAAGGCTGAAGGCGGCGAGGGGGCGAGCGTATTCGGCTATTACGTGGACGATCCCGAACGGTACGGCGTGGTCGAATTCGACGAGAACAAGAAGGCCGTCTCCATTGAAGAGAAGCCGGTGGTACCGAAATCGCATTACGCGGTGACCGGCCTGTACTTCTACGACGAACGCGTGGTGGACTTCGCCAAACAGGTCAAGCCGTCCGCGCGTGGTGAGCTGGAAATCACCGATCTCAATCAGATGTACCTGAATGCCGGTGCGCTGAACGTGCGCACGCTCGGTCGCGGTTATGCCTGGCTGGACACCGGCACCATGGATTCCCTGTACGAGGCCGGCGAGTTCGTACGCACCGTGCAGCGCGCGCAGGGATTGCCCATCTCGGTAGTGGAGGAAATTGCGTTCGAAAACGGATGGATTACCCGCGAGGAATTGGCGGAATCCGCCGAACGCTACGGCAAATCGCCCTACGGCCAGCACCTGAAGGACGTCGCCGAAGGCCGAGTGGTGCTCATTCCCAATCACTACTGATTGGCGCTGGGTATTGTTCGCCGGCTGAGCTGTGCATATGATCGACGCTTCGGATGGTTTCCGTTCATGGTCCACGCGAACAGCGGTATGACGGCGAATGCATAACCTCCTGAAGATAGAGATAGGCAGGCAACAGGAACTAGCAGACGGTGAGCTTGGTTCATGGGCGCGGCTTATCAAGGCCGGCGGCGGTGCGAATGCCTGTTCGTCTATGGCTGGTGGTCGGACAGATTGTGCCAAACGGTTCGGTTGCGTTGCGCGCAATGGATAGCAACGTGACGGCTAGGAACGCGATGAACCCGACCAACCCGAATTCGGTGATGAAACTGGTGTAGGTGCTCATCGCCCAGACGATGTTCGGGCTGATATTTGCGTACCAGGTAGTCGCCGCACATGCGGATCGGTGGCCAGCGAAGTCAGCATGCGTGCATCGTTTGCCGAACCCGCATGCATGGCGTCGGCGATGTTGCCGGCGCCGAAACGGTCAACGCGGTCAGTGGATACGCCATAATGCCGCCCAGTGTAAATACGGTTGATGGCGTTTGCTTTGCCTTCTGTGTTAAACTAGCCAAATTCGTAATGAAGCGAAAGATGGGGATGATGGGGAATATTGGTTGCCGTTGTGTACGTGGCAAAGCAGTGAAATATTGCTGGGCGGGTGAAGACATCCAGCGCATGCAGGGGGAACGCGTTGAACGTGCGGTCGCCCGATGGTTTGCGTTGGTAGCTGCCAATCAGGAATTTGCGTGGGGTTTGCTCGACCTCAAACGGTTTGATAAGTACAAAGATCGTACGGAGGCATTCATCGAAGAAAAGCTAGAACGAGCTGCGGATGGACGGCTGTTGCCGGGTACGGAAGTGGTACCTATTGGGCGGGCTGGAAAACGGCCCATGTATGAATTTCGCTGGCATCGAGATGAGCGTCAATTGAAGGGGGTGAAACGTGAACAATTGCGTCATTATGACGCAGAGCCATGGCAGATGCCTGATTGCGTGTTCGGGATGCATATGCATCTTAAGGATGTGCGTAGTGGAGATGACGATCTCATTGCAGCGGGACAGGATGAGGAGATTGATAAAGCTATCAGTCTTTATGAACAGTTGGAGTCCAGTGGATGGGCAACCTTTGAAGATTGAAAAGGGAACCCCATATATTAATAATAGTAATACGACGAGGGGTGAGTATGGAATCAAGAGTTCCTTATGACTATCGAGAGTTGGCATATGATCTGTATCGCAGTGGTGATGAACTGCTGGATAAGCTTGTGGCGATGAGGAAACATCGCGGCCTGACTCAGGCGCAGTTGGCTGATGAAATGAATGTGACTCAGGGGTATGTGTCCCAAATCGAGAATGGCAAAACCAACATGGTCTCATTGCTGACAGATTATGCTCTGGAGGTTGGTGCCCGAATTGAATATGTTGTGGAGCTAGCAGAGAGTAAGCCTGAGGGGAATCGCCATTATATTCGACAGCATCTAAAGGCTCATATACCGGGAATGGTGGAATGGGCTGACGGTGATATGGATATCGTGAATGCTGAGATTTCGCAGTTCGTGGAAGTCCATGACGATAAGGGTGGAGAGCGGCATTTTCGGTTTACTCCCCTGCCGTCAGCGAAAGTGAGCGGAGAGACATTATCGGATGAGGCTCCGAAGATGGAACTTGTGGAGGCCTAATCATGAACATCAAACGAATGTCCCTTATTGTGGAAAAGAGCGCCAGAGATCTAGCGCAGAGTTTTGGGAAGGAGGCTGCGTCTTCCGGGATTGACATCTCGTGCTCATTACAGGATTCGAAGGGAAAACCTTGGCCGCTGGAGTTTTCGCTTCATATGGAGATTCATGCGACGGAGAAGCAAGTAGGTGATGAGCCCTCCATGTTCTCTTCGGATCTTCGTTATGCAGTAGCTTTTGATGATCCGAACGTGGGCGAAGAGATTACGGCGGAGATTATCATGCTACTCTGGCCCCATGTGAGGGCTGAATTGGCTGATCAAATGCGGCGTTATGATATGTCAGCGGCGATTCTCCCGCTGAATTTTGACCTTGAGACAACGGCTTGATTAAACCATTTGCCATGCTCCATACGAACAGCGGTATAGGGGCGAATGCATAACCTTCGAAGATATTCGCCAAAATCGTTCTGCGGATTGCTGGGGCTGAGTCTGTCCATGGAAACTCCTTTGATCCGGATAAGTGCCAGCATAGGATATAAAGGAGACAGAGGGCGACCAGAAGAGATATAAAGGTACTCATGGATATAAAGGTGTAACCAGATTCTGGTTGGTGTTTTGCGCGTGTCGGAGGTGGATGAAAACCGCTGTAAGAGGCGACACGCAAGACGTCGCGATCGATTTGTGTTTTGCGGAAGAGTGTGTATGATTTATGGCTTGTGCGCAAGTGCAATCTTGTGTGCAGACATTCCTGCGTAGCTCAGTTGGCAGAGCATCCGACTGTTAATCGGACGGTCGCTGGTTCAAGCCCAGCCGCAGGAGCTTCATTCCGGCCGGTCGGTTGGCTTGCTGGACTGATAACTGAATATTCCTGCGTAGCTCAGTTGGCAGAGCATCCGACTGTTAATCGGACGGTCGCTGGTTCAAGCCCAGCCGCAGGAGCTTGGTAAGGCCTCGGATTATATCCGGGGCCTTTTGCGTTTGAGGAATGGCCAAGACACGGGTCTATCCGTCTATTGGCCTATCTCACCAATGATTGAGATTGAGTATTTCAGCCCCTATCTCCCTTAGATCAGTTCCGCTGCCAGCCCCACGTCAAAAGGGGCATGCCGCTCAGGCAATTTGAATTTGCGAGATGGGCCACTATGCCATCGTGCATCAACGTGACTATCCTGTGCTGCTAACAAGAGCCGCCGGCCGGCCCTAGCGTGCGGCAAAACGGGACAAAACGTAAGTCAGCGACGAGACCGTGTTACGTTTCGTCCCACTTGACCACC
>NZ_JFAO01000005.1:0-70290 GCF_006408945.1 Bifidobacterium sp. UTBIF-78 | reverse complement strand
TGATGAACTATGAAGAGTTCCACAAAAGAAGGGAAAGTCTCATGTTCTGCCCCAATTGCGGCTCGGCTATGCGCGAAGGCGCGATGTTTTGCGCCTCGTGCGGCCATCAGATTAGTACGACACAGCAGCCGGCCGTCCCGGCCCCGGCGCCCGTCGACGCCGTGAACGACGCGACCGTGCTGTCGTCGCACACTCCGACGACTCCGGCACAGGCCGGTGTTCCGACGACGCCCACCCCGGTGCCCCCCGCAGCCGGCCAGCCGACCGGCGCAATTCCCATGCCGCAGGTCCCGCTGCCGCAGACCGCGGCCCCGACCACACCCGCCGGTCCGATTCCGTCGACGGCCCAGCCCGCGGCAACCGCCAACCCGGCCCAGCCGGCCGCCGCCCCGGACGCACAGCCCGCCGCCGCGGCCCCCAGCAACCCGGCCGCCCCCACCGCGACCGCGAGCCCGATGGTCAAGGAGCTCGTCAGCCAAGGCAACATGCAGGCGATCGGCGCTTCGATCGGCATCGGCGTCATCGCCGCGATTGTGTTGTCTATACTCCCGGCGATCGCACTCAATTCACTGGGTTCGTCCTTGAACTTCGGCAGCTCCGACCTTTCATCGGCTTTCGACGACAACATATTCTCGCTCACCAACGGTATGAACTTCTTCCACTACCTCGTCTTCAGCCTCGTCATCGGCCTGGGCGGTGCATCGCATACCAACCCCAGCGCAAGCCCGTCCGATTCCATTGATCTTTTCAGCTCGGGCTCGTCCAACCTGATCGCCTACCCGCTGGGGCTCACCGGCGTGGTGCTGGTGATCGGCGCGGCCTACGGCGCGTACATGGTGGCTCGCACGAAGGGCATCCGCTTCAAGTTCGCCGGTCTGGTCTCCGGCTTCATCTCCGGTCTGATTTCCGCGCTGGTCATCACCCTGATCGCCGCCATCGGCCAGGCCCCAATCGTGGATGGCACCACCATCCGAGCGCATCTGACCGGCGCCACGTGGCGCACATTCCTCATGACCTTCCTGCTGGGCACCATCGGCTCGCTCGTCGGCTATGCGCTGGCGCAGTACGCATCGGATTCCAAGACCGTGTTCCGCGCCTTCTGGCAGTGGTCGCACCGCACGCGCGGGTTCGTGCGCTCCACGACCGAGGTGCTGTTCCTGCAGCTGGCACTCTTCCTCGTGGCGGCCATCGTCGGCCTGTTCGCGATGACCTTCCATGTCAATCAGGGCCTGTTGCTGCTGATGTTCCCGATCACCCTGCTCATGATCGGCGAGTTCGTCTTCACCTGGGCGACGCTCGGCGCAATGAGCTTGACCCAGGGCGCCGACCAGCTTCCTCAGACCGCCAGCCTCTTCAGCACCAATCTGGATATGACGGTCTGGCCCATCTGGCTGCTGTTCGTGCTGTTCCTGGCTATCACCTGCTGGACCGCCCTGCGCGCCTCCGCCCGCAACATGTACGATTCGGCCTACATGGGCTGGCAGCACATCTGGAAGATGCCCGTGGCCGTCATGATCTTCTGGCTGCTCTCCAACGTGCTGTTCGGAACCATCGGCAATGCGTCATCCTCCGACACCACCACCATCGGACCGGCCATGTGGGACTTCCTCATCATGGGCATCTGGGCCGTGCTGATCGAGATCGTGGCGATGACCTTCGGCCCGACCATCGTGGTCTCCGCTCCGGCGCTGTGGCCCATCCTGGTGGGCGGCACCGTACGCGCCACGCCGCAGCCGGTCGTCGACTACATCTATGCCTCCGGCGCGATGTTCGGCAAGTGGCCGACCTGGGGCACGCCGAGCGAGGGTGTGACCGCCCGCCCTTTTGACGGTGGCCCCAATCCGTCTGCGACCCCGGGAGGGCCGGCGAACGGCCCGGCCGGCGGCCCCGGTGATGGATTGGTTCCGCCGGCCGGCACCGCGGGCGCTGCTCCCGTCCCGTCACCGGACGCCGCCCCGGCTGCGGTGACGACGCCCGGCACGGCGGCCTTCACCGCAGCCCCGGTCACGGCTCCTTCCGCCATTCCGGCGGCCCCCGCTGCATCTCCCGCCGCCCTCGGCGTCCCCGGCGCGGTGCCAGCCGCCACCGCCACTGCGATGACCGCCCAACAGAAGAGGACTGCCATCATCGCTGGCGCGGTCGTGGGCTTCCTGGTACTGTTCGGCGTCGTGTACGCCGTACTGTCGTCCGCCTTGTTCAGCGCGAAGAGCGTGGCGAACAGCTACGTCGCCGCCATCGCATCCGGCGACTTCGACAAGGCGAACGACATCGCCAAGCCCGCCGTGGACCAGGACAAGGCGGCGCTGCTGACCGACAAGGCCTCCGAGGGCGAGAACACGCGAATCAGCAACGCCCGCATCACGCAGACCACGACGAACGCGGACGGTTCGGTCACCGCTCAGCTCTCGTACACCCTCGGCGGCAAGGAGATCACCAGCGATTCCATCAAGATGGTGACCAACGGCGGTAAGTTCCTGATCTTCAAGAACTGGACCGTCGCCGAGCCGCTGGTCAAGACGATCAAGGTCTCGATGCCGGATTTGCTTGACAGCGTCGTGGTCAACGGCGTGACCGTCTCGGCCAAGAACTCGATCTCCGGCTCGGATGATTCGTCCTCCTACAGCTATCTCGAATTCCCGGTGTACCCCGGCACCTACAAGGTCACCGCACCGAAATCCGAGTATTACAGCAGCAGCACCGTTTCGGCGAGCACCAACGCGGACTCCAACGACACGTTGAAGCTCACGTCCACCGACAAGCTGAAGTCCGCCATCGATAAGGAAGTGAAGTCGGCCACCGACAAATGCGCCGCCTCCACCGAAGCCGAGCCGGAGGGCTGCCCGTTCGGATACTCCTCCTACTACAGCACCAGCCGCTACCGCAACTTCAAGTGGAAGGTCAAGAACTACGCGACGGTGGATGACATCGACATGTCGTCCAGCACCTTCAGCACGAAGGAGGGTGACGTCACCATGAACTATGAGTACCACTCCAGCGACGGCTGGGAGCCGGACGACGGTTCGAGGTCGTTCACCGCAAACGGACACTTCACCATCGCCGATGGCAAGGTGTCCATCTCCTTCGCAAACTGATCCGGCAACCGACAAATCTGATCCGGCACACCGACACGAAAATCGGCTCGGATCAACTCCGACTGCGGATTCCCCATATGGCCGACCGGTTCATGACCGGCCGACAACCGGCTCATGACACCATGTGCAAGGAAAACGGGATTCCGCGATAATCCTCACGAAACGGGCACCCCGCCGTGGCACACGCTGCGGCGGGGTGCTTGTACACTGGGTAAGGCATAAACGGGAACTGAACAACGAAGGATGAGCACGCATGTCGGCGATTCTTGAAGGCACTCCGGATAAACGACTCGTATTGGTCACGGGCCGCGCATACCCTGAGCTGGCTCAGAAGGTGGCCGAATGCCTAGGCACTGAGATTCTTGAGACCACGGCCTACGACTTCGCCAATGGCGAGATGTACGTCCGCTTCGCCGAACCGGTCCGCGGCGCCGATGTGTTCGTGCTGCAGTGCCATTCCGGCAAGATCAACAAATGGATCATGGAACAGCTCATCATGATCGACGCGCTCAAGCGAGCCTCCGCCCGTTCCATCACGGTGGTGGCGCCGTTCATGGGCTATTCCCGCCAGGATAAGAAGCATCGCGGCCGCGAACCCATCACCGCCCGTCTCATTTTCGACCTGTTCCGCTCGGCCGGCGCCGACCGCATCATGACGGTGGATCTCCACGCCGCGCAGGAGCAGGGCTTCTTCGACGGCCCGGTGGATCATCTCACCGCCATGCCCGTACTGCTTGATTATGTTCGTTCCGCCGTCTCGCTAGACAACACCACCATCGTCTCCCCGGACGCCGGTCGTATCAAGGTCTCCGAGCAGTGGGCCGCCAAGCTGGGCGGTCTGCCGCTGGCGTTCATCCACAAGCAGCGCGACATCACCCGCCCGAACCACGCCGAGGCCCATGGCATCATCGGCGACGTGGACGGTCGCGACTGCGTGGTTGTGGACGACATGGTCGACACCGCCGGCACCATCTGCGAGGCCGTGCGCACATTGAACGAAGCCGGCGCCAAGTCGGTCACGCTGGTGGCCACCCATGGTCTGCTGTCGGGCCCCGCCGTGGAACGTCTCAAGACCTGCGGTGCCAAGGAAATCGTGTTCATGGACACGGTGCCGATTTCGGAGTCGAAGCGACTGCCGAACATGACCGTGCTGTCCGTGGCGCCACTGCTGGCGGCCGGCATCCGTTCCGTGTTCGAGGAGGGCTCCGTAGCCACGCTGCTCGAGGGCCTGCCGGAGGATATGCGCCCGCGCAACATCTATGCGTGAGTCCGCGAGCCTGTGATTTGATTCGTTTATGAGTGATGCCGCCAAGCGATGAACTTGGCGGCATCACTCATAAATACTCATGAGACACTGCATAATCACTGCATTCCGCAGACAACTCGCTTACGAGGGGTAGGTACACCGGTCGCCGGAACTGCTATCTGCGTTGCAAGGGGTAGCATGCCAAGTATCCACACGCGCAAAACCGCTCAATATCGGCATGGTTCAAGAGGTTGAAGGCCACTTTGCAATGTCGAGGTACCCCTTGCAACGCAGATAGATATCACAACAACCGGTGTACCTACCCCTTGCAACCGAGTTACGGCATAAGTCAGCCTAATCGCAGCTCGTGTCTCGCTTGGTCTTCGCCGGCGGAGCATTCAGATGAACGCGCGGGCGCCGAAGATGGCAGTGCCGACGCGCACGATGGTCGAACCCTCCTCGATGGCATAGACCATGTCCTGAGTCATGCCCATCGACAGCTCCTTGCAATGCTCGGTGCCGGTGGCCCCCGACGCGAGAATCTGGTCGCGGGTGCGACGCAGATGCGCGAAGCCCTCGCGAATCACGCGCTCGTCATCCACATGCGCACCGATGGTCATAAGTCCCTGCAATTCCAAGCCGCCCATGGCACCGATACGCTTGGCCAAATCGATGGCGTGGCTCGGCGCGCAACCGGACTTCGACTCCTCGCCGGATTCGTTCACCTCAAGCAGCACGCCCACCGTCACGCCATGCATGGTGGCACGGCGGGCGATCTTCTCCGCCAGCTCGATGGAATCCACCGATTCGATGGTGTTCACCACCGGCAGCACCTTACCGATCTTGTTGGCCTGCAGCTGGCCGATGAGGTGGAACGGGATGTGGCCCTGTGCGCCAGCGGGAGCGTGCGCGGCGGAATCCCCAGCGACCCCAGTAGCCTCAGCCTCGGCAGCGCCAGCGGAAGCGATATCCCCACCCACGCCGAGGGAGAAACCACGCTCGCCCAGCAACCGCGTAAGCCCCGGCGCCTTGACCACGACCTCCTGCGGCCGGTTCTCGCCGATCATGCGTACGCCGGCATCGATCGCGGCCAAGATCTCTCCCACGTCGCGGGTCTTCGTGGCCGCCAGCAGTTTCACCGAACCGGCTTCGCGCCCGGCCGCAGCCTCGGCCTGCGCGATGCCGTCCAACACCTTGTGCACGCCGTCCGCGATCTCCCGCGCACGCGCCTCATCGATGACCTCGTTCGCGAGATCCTTATGATCCATGTATGCCGTCATGACCTATTTCGTTCCCCTTGCTAACATGCGTTTATTCAACTGTACGCTTCCGAAACAGATGTTCGACATGATTATCCATAGTCGGACCACTGTCGGAGACCACCCTGACATTCGCCGCATTCTCACAGGGTCTTACGCTCATAGAGTTGTCCGCTACCCTCCAACTGCGTACGACGACCCACTTCCGTGGACTCACGCACAATCATCGGACACTCCACTGTGGTGATGCCATGATGCGGATGCCCATTGATGGCATCAAGCAGAAACTTGGCAGCGGTTTTGCCAATCAGGCTGATATTGTTGTCAAACGTCGTGAGCGTCGGATGCACGTTCGTGCTGAATACGAACCAATTGTCATGTCCAATGACGGCCACATCCTGAGGCACATCCTTACCAACCGTCTTCAAACCTCGGACCGCGCCTCTGGCGATTTCATCGCTCAGACAATAGATGGCATCCAAGTTGGGATGACGTTCAACCAGCAGCTTTGCTGCGCGCTCGCCCCAATCCTCGCCCCAGGTATCGAACAACACGTCAATCGGCTGGAAATCGTACAGAGAGAATGTACGCCATGCTCCTTTCGACCGATCGCGTGCAGCTTGGAAATCCTCGGACCCCGCGATGATTGCGATGTAGCGTCGGCCAAGACTGAGCAAATACTCAATGGCCTGCGCCCCCGCGCCCACATTGTCGCATATGATACTGCAATCATTGGGATCGCGGGAGGGATCGTAAGTATAGACCACCGGCAGACCCATGGTGGTGCGCGCATCCAACGGCGGACGCGGATTCGTAGTGTCCCCCACGACGATAAGTCCGTCAACGCCATATGAGGCAAGTCGGTCGATATGTCCGCGCTCCAATGCGGGACGTCCATGTGAACTCATGAGCAAAACGGCATGGTTCGAGGCACCAAGCGCGGTCTCGGCCCCTGTAAGCAGAGGTAGGGAGAAACGACCGTTGTAATCGGAGGTGATCATACCCACCAACCCTGATTTGTTGCGTTTCTCAGGTGAGGAGGAACGTTCCGCCAAACGCTGATATCCCAATCGCTCCGCCGCAAGGCGCACGGCACGCTGAGTCTCCGCGGAAATGCGATCAGTATGATTCAGCGCTTTGGATACCGCGGACACCGACACATTCGCTTCTCGCGCAACATCGGCGAGCGTCACTTTATGCGTTCTCCCCATTATTCACCTCCCTGTACCAGTCATTAATATCGTGCCGTCACACACCATTTTGCAAGAACGCGAAACAACTTTCGCACCACAAGGGTAACCATCGATGAAGACCATCTCCGTTGAACAGGACATCCATATGCACAGTTTCCTTTCGATATGGTTGCGCCCGGAAACTTCGTGCGAAGTTTCCGGGCGCAACCAACATGGAAGGAAAGGAACGGAGTCGAGATGCCTCAGTCGGCATCCGTCATCCTGATGAATCAGGCGTTGGCCTCTACGTTCTTGAGCTGATCGGCGTGACGCTGGGCCAGCTCGGCCTTGATCATCGGCTCCATCTTCTCGTACTTGCGGTAGAAGCACATGATCACACCGACGATGATGTACACAATCACCGGCAGCCAGATGAAGCAGAAGCTGATGGCATCCTGAGCAGCCTGAGTCTGGACGTCCTTGGTGGCGTCGTAACCGGCGGCACCCATGATCTCCAGCGGCAGGAAGGCACCGAAGCCGGAGCCGACCTGGATGCAGAAGGCGGAGCCGACGGCGGTCAGGAAGCCGGCGGCGTGGATGCCGGTCTTCCACTCGCCGTAATCCACGGTGTCGGCGAGCATGCCGAACGGCATACCGATGGCGATAGCAGCACCAAGCACACCGATGGTCCAGAAAGTGACCAGCAGCGGCACGTTGTGGCCGGCAAGCGGCATCAGAGCCTGGCCAAGGCCACCGATGACCAGACCGATGATCATGGTCAGGGTCTTGTTCTTGGTCTTGTTGGCGATAATCGGCATGGCAATGGTACCGAGCAGGCCGAGCACCTGAACGCCGTTGAAGATGGAGGTCAGGTTGCGGTTGTTGAGCACGTACTGGGCGTAGTAGGTGGACACGCCGTTACGAGTGGACTGGGCGACCCAGTAGATCACGAAAGCGACGACCAGGATGATCCACGGCCAGTTGCCCTTGGCGGCCTTAAGGGAGTCGCTCAGCGGAATCGGCTTGTTGAGTTCCGGGTGGTAGTTGCGCTCGTTGAGGTTCTTGAAGGAGAAGAGCAGCAGGATGATGGCCACGATGTCCCAGATGGCGGTGACAATCATGAAGCCGGTCTTGTCGCCGCCACCGAACTGGACGCCGAACCAACCAACCAGCGGGATGGTGAAGGACGAGGTGATGAAGGAACCAATCTGACCACCTGCCATACGGAAGGAGTTGGCGTTGTTACGCTCGGTCGGGTCGGAGGTGAGGTTCGGCAGGATGGCGGTGATAGGCGTCTGGATACCGGTGTACACGGCGCCGGCGGCCAGAATGTAGGTAATCAGGGCGTACCAGAACTTCGGGGCGCCATCAGGCAGGCCCGGAGCAGTGAAGGCGATCCACACGGTGATCGCGAACGGCACGCACAGCCACAGGAACCAAGGACGGCTCTGGCCCCACTTGGTGTTGGTGTGGTCCACGATGGAGCCCCACACCACGGCGGAGATGGCGTCGGCAAAGCGGGCGACCAGCAGAATCGTACCCGCACCCAGCGCACCGGCGGCCGGGATGTGGAACACGTTGGTGTAGAAGTACATGATGTACGACGAAATGGTCACGTACAGCAGGTTGCCTGCCATATCGGTGAAGGAGTAGGCGATCTTCTCCTTGACCGAGAGCTTCACTGCGGAAGCATCCTGAGTTGCAGCACTCATTGGTTTTCCTTCTTCATTGATTTGTTGCGGTTACAACAGCGGTGATGGTTGAATCGCCCTTCATAGGGCGATTCGTTGAGCGGAGCCGAACGGCGGTCATGAGACGGACAGAAAATATTGGCGTACCTCTGCGCATGACCGCCCTACGGCGTCTGCCGGTGTCCCGCCCGAATTCGTGGGCGGGACAAGCTTGGGATTGGGAATCGGAGACCGAAAGCCAGCGATTAGAAGTCGGAGTCGAACCAGACCTGCATCTGGCCGACCTCGCGGTTGGCCCACGCGTAGTACGGGATGAGCTTGAGGTCGTAGGACTTCTCCCCGACCGGATGCTCCTCCACGTCCGCGTACAACGGGAAGTCCTCCTCGTCGTGCGTGCGCTTCGTGGCCGGGATCGTGATGACCTCCACGCCGTCCAGCTCACCGAAGTGGTACTCCGCACGGGCGCGGGACGCGTCGTGGCTGCCGATGTGGTAGTTCCACAGCGGCGCGGAATTGTCGGCCTCCTCCGCGCAGTACACGATCGGGCCGCGCATCACGGCGATCTTGCCGATGTCGTGACGCACCAGTGTCTTGGAACGCATGAACTTGACCGACATGTCCAGATCAAGCGTGACCTGCGTCTCGCCCGGGGTCAGCTCGATGGTCACGAAACCATCCTCGACCGGCAGGCGACGCGCGTCCTCACCGTTGACCTTGAGCTCGTGCTGGGTGGCCGACCAGGATGGGATGCGCACTAGGAACCTCACCGGGTCGACGCCCTCCGGCACGTCCACCGTGAACTCGATGTGGCCGTCCCACGGGAAGTTGGACTTCTGCGAGACCTTCACGCCATCGAAGAACTCGGCGTCGTTCGCGATGAACTGGTGGGCGATGATCTCGCGCCTGTCCTCATGCACCGTGTACAGGTAACGATCCACCGAGGCGATCAGACGGGCGATGTTGGCCGGGCAGCAGGCGCAGCCGAACCACTCGGCGCGGTGCATGAGCACATGGTAGCGGTCCGGGTTGTGCTCGGTGGCCTCGGGATCGGCCTCAAGCGCGTTCACATAATAGAAGTGCTTGCCGTCGAGCGCGATGCCCGCGATCGAACCGTTGAACAGCTCCTTCTCCAACACGTCCGCGTACTCGCCCTTGGTCTCCAACTCCAGCATCTGCCGGGCAAGGAAGCTCATGGCCACGGAAGCGCAGGTCTCGCCGTACATGGTATCGCTCGGCAGGTCGTAGTCGTAGGTGAACGCCTCGCCCACATGCGTGGAACCGACGCCGCCGGTGATGTACATGCGCTTGGTCACGATGTTGTGCCACAGACGCTTCGCGGTCTCCTCGAGCTCCTTGTCGCCGGTCAGACGGGCCACATGGGCGACGCCCGTGAGCATGTAGCCCACACGCACGGCATGACCCTCCGCGGTCTGCTGCTGGCGAATCGGACGCGCGGTCTGCGTGTACTCATGCGTCCAGCCACGCATCTGCGGGAAGATATCGGTCGAACCGTCGCCGATCTTCTCGTTCTGCTTGTCGTAGAAGCTCGGGTCCTTGCCGCGCACGTCGATGAAGAACTTGGCGAGCCTGAGGTACTTCTCCTCCTTGGTGACCTCGTAGAGGCGGGAAAGCGCCAGCTCGATCTCCGGATGACCATCGGCACCGGGGATCTTGCCCTCCCCCTCGCCGAAGTTCGCGTCGAGGCAGGCGGCCATCTTCTCGGCCACCTCGAGGGCCTGCTGGTTGCCGGTCACCTCGAAGTACGCCACCGCGGCCTCGATGTAATGACCCATCACATACATCTCATGCGACTGCTGAATCTGCGTGAAACGCTCGCGATCCGCGAACGCGCCCGACTTGATGATGTACGGCGTGTCCAGATAACCATCCTCACGCTGCGCACGCGCGATCAGATCGACCAGCTTGTCGCACAGGGCCCTGAGCTGCTCGTCCGGCTCGTAGGCCAAGGAATAAGCCGCCTCCTCAAGCCACTTATACACATCAGAATCCTGGAAGACGAAACCCTTGAACTCGCCCTCCTCATCACCCGCAGCGATACGCAGGTTACGCACCGCACGACTGTAGTGATAATCGATGTCCTGCTTCGCACCCGACGGATCACGAGGAATATCAATCTTCTGCTCATCATTGATGACAGCCCACTGATACGGGATTACTTCCTTGGCAACGTTCTCACGATAACGTTTCCAGAACGGCGAAGTAACCGTGACCTGCTGGCTCATGGTTCGTCCTTTCCACACTGTAGGTACTGCTGTATTCCGTTTTGCATAGGCATGTACACCAGCTGCCACGCTGGCCTTTCATGCCCCTTACCAACTTGCAGTGTTGATGGTATGCGTTGTTTTTCCGCTCTATGTCCGGGTCTTGCGAATGCGAAAAATTTCGCATATTCTGGCGTCATGTCCAGCAAAACGACCCTCGCCGACGTGGCTCGGCTGGCGAATGTTTCCGTTGCCACCGCCTCCAAGGCGCTCAATCACACGGACCGCATCTCCGCCCGCACGCAGCGCGCGGTCCTCAAGGCGGCGGAACAACTCGGCTACGACAAAACCAACCGGGCGGAACGGCCTCGTGAGCACTCGGGACTCATCGGGCTCATCACCTCCGATTACAACGGCCGATTCGCCCTGCCGTTGCTCACCGGCGCCGAAATCACGCTCGGGGCGTCGAATCACGCCGCGTTGCTGATGAGTTCGCACGGCCGGCCGGCGTTGGAGAAAAGCCATATCGACCGTCTCGCGGCGCATGGCGTGGATGGGCTGATCGTGGTGGGCGATACCACCAATTCACGGCCTCCGCTCGACCCGCAGACCACGATGGGCCTGCCGGTGATTTACGCCTACGATCCCTCGCGCGACCCGAATGACTGCAGCATCATCTGCGATAACATCGGCGCCGGCGCCCAGGCCATCGAATATCTGCTGAACATCGGGCGCCGGTACATTGCGGTGATCGCCGGTCCCGAGGATTTCCAGGCGGCGAAGGACCGTGTTCTGGGTGCGCAGCGCACGTTCATCCTCTACGATTTCCAGCCGATTGCGATTCTGTTCGACGCATGGAGCGAGGAATGGGGCGAGCGGGCGGCACGATTGCTGGTGGAGCAACACCCGCATCTCGATGCGATCTACTGTCTCAGCGACGAAATCGCCCGAGGCGCCGTGCGCGGGTTGAAGTCCATCGGCAAGCGGGTCCCCCAAGACGTGGCCGTCATCGGACACGACAATTGGTTTGTGTTCGCCTCCAACGCCCATCCCACGCTCACCACGTTCGACAACAACATCACCATCATCGGCAAGACCGCGGCCCAATTCCTCCTCGACGCGCTGGCCGGACGGCCGCATCACGGCGTCACCTCCATCGAATGCCCGATGATCGTCCGGGAATCCACCGAACCCCGGCGCCACACCGCGCTGGAAAGCACCGGCCGCGTCTACGAGCGCAAGACATCGTGAGGCATGCGAGGGCACAGCCGCTCGCGCCGGACCGCATCTCAGAGCGTCATGCACACCCCAAGACGCCTCCAGTCAACCGTCTCCACCAGCAAGGCGCATATCCTTATCGAGCCGATGGCGGGGCACCGGCCGAGGCACGAACCACTAGCTCGCCCTGCAATTCCACGAACCTCGCGGGCAGCACCTCACCGCGCTCCTGTGCCTCGATGCGCGACAGCAGCAGCTGGACAGCCTGGCGGCCGGCGGCAGGGAAATCCTGCCGATACGTGGTCAACGGCGGCGTCCACACGCTCGACAATGGATGATCATCAAAGCCGATAACGCTGATATCCCCCGGCACGCTCTTGCCTTCATCCTCCAGCCCACGAATCAAACCCATCGCGATTTCGTCGTTGCCGGCGAATATCGCGGTCAACCCATCCACATGCGCTATCTCATGCCCCAGTTCGCGCGCATCGCTGGGCAACCATGAACAGTGCCACATATCAGGAATCGGCTTGTCGTTGGCGCGCAACGCCGCCTCCCAGCCGGCGGTACGGCTGTATCCGCCGCCTCCGCCCGGGATAGTGACGTGCACGACGTTCGCGTGTCCCAGACCGAGCAGAAATTCGGTGATCTCCCGACCGGACTGGTTCTCACGCAGATCGATCTGATCCAAATCGGATTCGCGATCGCCGGCGATGACCACCTTCGCGACCGTATCAGGGAGCAGATTCAAGGCCTTGGCGGCCAATTCGTCGTATTTCATCACGACGACGCCGCTGGGGTTCTGATCCATGACCATGGTGATGGACGCACGCAGGCCATCGGCCGAGTCATCATCCAGTTTGGAAATGCTCACCGGATAATTGTTCGTACGGGCTTCGTCCTCGATGCCCTGAATCGTCATCGATGAACCATACAGCGTGGTATTGCTGGTGAGCACCGCGATGGACTTCATGGTCGAGTTGACCAAACCACGCGCCACGCGGCTCGGATGGTAGTCAAGCAGTCTGATGGCATGAGCGATACGGCTCCGGCTTTCCTCGCTGATACGGGGCGAATCGTTCAGGTATCGGGACACCGTTGACACCGATACGTTAGCGAGCGCGGCCACATCCTTGATTACCGGCGCCCGCTTCTCTTTAGGCCTTGGCATATGCACCTGTCTATCTTCCATCATTGCCCCAGTATATAAGGGCCCGTGATGGAACATTTGCGATGGGAAGCGCTCCGTGTTCCCCAACCGGAAGGAGAAGAACCTGTCAGGGAACACGGAGCGCTTCGGAAGAGGAGAAGAACACTGGGTATGGCTTTACTTCACTGCGCCTCCATTCTCGCCCACCACCAACCTGCTACGGAACATGCGGGCGCTTACTTGACCGCACCGCCCTGCAATTACGGACTCGCCTGTGGCGAGGCTTATCGTTACCTCGCCACTGCCGCAGCTCGGCGGAGCCTGTAAACCGGAAAATCTTCGAATTTTCCTTTCGCAGCACAGCTGCTCACCTCGCCTACGGACAGCCCACTGGACTGTCCGCTTAACGGCTTGGCCGGGATGTTTACTTAACGGCTCGTCCTGCAATAGCGGACGGCCTGCGGCCGGCTCAGTATTACCTCGCGTCTACCGGCGCTCGGCGGCGCCTATAAACAGCCTACTAGGCTGTTTACTTAACGGCGCCGCCCGTGATGCCGCTGATGATCTTGCGCTGGCCGATCACGAAGACGATGAGCAGCGGGAGCGTCATCAGGATGATGTAGGCGAAGATGAGATGCCAGTTGTTGAGATACAGGCCTGCGCTCGCCACATTGTAGAGGTTGAGCGGCAGGGTGCTCATCTTGCCGGAGAGGATGAACAGCGAGTAGAAGATGTCGTTCCAGATGTACAGCACCACCAGAATCGTGGAGGATGCGAGCGTCGGGGCAAGCAGCGGGAAGATGATCGTGAAGAAGATCCTCATCGGGCTGGCACCGTCGATGCGGGCGGCCTCCTCGAGGGACGGCGGAATCGTGCGGATGAAGCCGGTGATGAAGAAGATCACCACGGACAGGTAGATGCCGATGTACACGCAGTTCATGCCGAAGGCGGTGCCGGACAGGCCGAGCATCTTGAGCAGCATCATGATCGTCACGACGGACGGCGGCAGGATGACTCCGGAAATGAACAGCGCATACAGCATGCCCACGCCCTTAGAGGTACGGCGACCGAAAATCCACGCCGCCATCGAACCGAACAGCAGACAGATGAACACCGACGGGACTGTGACCAACAACGAGCCGAGGAGGGCCGGGAACACCTTACCTTCGACGATGACCTCCTTGAGGTTGTCGATGAGATGCCACTGGCTCGGCAGCGCCATGCTCGGCACCACGGCCTCGGCCTGGGTCTTGCCTGCGGTGACGATGAGAATCCAGAACGGGATGGCCAGGAACAGGAGCATCAGGAGGATGACGATCACTGCGTGAACGATGTCATGGACTTTCGACGACTTCTTGACGACGGTGAGGCTGTTGGTTCTAACACCGGATTCGCTATAGGTTGCGCTACTCATAGGATCTTCTCCTCACGCTTACGCAGGTAGGTGACAAGCGGGATGGCGATGATCATCACCATCACGAAGAGCACGAGGCTCATGGTGGTCGACTGGGAGTACAGGCCCTTGCCGAACGTACGCCAGATGAACAGGTTCAGGATTTCGGTGGAACCGCCGGGGCCGCCGTTGGTGGTGGCCTGGACGATGTCGAAGGAGTTCATCGAGCCAAGCAGGGCGGTGGCCACGTTGAAGGTCATGGCCGGAGCGATGAGCGGGAACTTGACCTGCCAGAAGGTCTGCCAGGCGTTGGCGCCATCGATGGAGGCAGCCTCCAGCACTTCGGAATCGATGGTCTTGAGACCGGCGAGGTAGGTGAGCATCGCGAAGCCCATCCATTTCCATCCGTGGATGATGGTGACGATCACGATGGTCCACGTCGTGGAGCCAAGCCACTGGACGTCCACGGTATGACCGGCGAAGAAACCGAGAATCTGGTTCAGCACGCCGTCGGTCTTCAGGATGGCCTGCCAGATGTAGCCGGCGCCGAGGGCGGACATGATCACGGGAATGAAGAACATCGTGCGGGCGAAGCGGTTCAGACGCGTGTCCTTCTCGAGGAGCACGGCGAGCGCGAGACCGAACGCATTCTGGAAGAAGGCCACGAGCACCGCGTAAATCAAAGTGACCTTGATATCTGCCATCAAGGTACCGCTCTCGAAGAGCTGCTTGAGATTATCCAAGCCGTTGAACTCGATGGTCTTCTTGAACGCGGACCAATCGGTGAAGGCGTAGATGAAGTTCATGACCGTGGGCAGGAAGAAGAACACCAACAGCATTACGCCCGCGGGAACTATGTAGCGCAACGGATAGTTCTTGCGCTCCAATGTCCGCGTACCCTTGACTGGTTTGGCGGACGAAGAGACGTGAGTCGTCATTGTTTCGCTTTCCTTACATAAGTGGCTGGGCGGCCGGGGCCCGGAGCCGCGCTAGGGAAAACGCGGCCTCGGGCGTGGCCCGGCCGGATGCCTGAGCCGGAAATCGATTGGGATCATGCCCCGGCGGGAGTGCGGTGAAACACTTCACCGGGGCGGTCAACCAATCAGAATCCTTCGACGCCCTGCGCCTTGGCGATCTGTGCGAACTGGTCCTGGGTGGTCTTGGCAACCTGCTCCGGGGTCATCGTGCCGTTGACCATGTTGGCAAGGTTCAGGTAGAGGTCCGGGTTGGCCACAGCCTGGGACTGCATGGAGCCGACCGCGTCCTTGAGGGCATCGAAGGCGTCGAGCTGGGCCTGAGGCACGGTATCGGGGGTCTCGACGTCCTTCATGATGGAGACGTAGTTCTGGTCCTTGATGAAGGTCTCGTACTCGGAGCCGAGCCAGAACTCGATGAACTGGCGGGCCGCGGCCTCACGCTTCGCGTCGCCGGTCTTGAAGGCGACGATGCAGTTGCCCTGCTGCGGGATGGAGGTGGCGATGTTGCCTTCCTTGGAAATCGGGAAGAAGCCGATGGTGTCGTCCAGCTTGGCCTTGTCGTTGTCGGCAAGTGCCGAGATGGCGTTGAACATCGAGTTGGTCTGGATGATCATGCCGGCCTTGCCGTCAAGCAGAGCCTGCGCCTGATCGGTGTCCTTGGCCGAACCTGCGTCCTTGTTGTACAGGCCATCATCAATCATCTTCTTGTATTCCTTGATGGCGCCAAGGATGTCCTCGCCCTCGAAGCTGTCCTTGTTGGCGTTGACGTTGTCCCACAGGCCGTCCTTGGCCGCCTCGGCGAGCTGCACGTTCACGGCCCACTGGGTGCCCCACTGGGAGCCGGCCATCTCGAAGAACGGGGATTCGGCCGCACCGGAATCCTTGATCTTGTTGGCCGCCTCGATCAGGCCATCCCAACCCTTCGGGGTATCGGTGATACCGGCCTTCTCGAAGACCTTCTTGTTGTACCAGACGCCTTCGGTGTCCGGAGCGGAGACCAGAGCACCGTAGTAGGTGTCCTGGTATTTGCCGCCGGCGTCGGCGATGCCGTCGGCGTAGTTCTCGAGCCACGGGGCGTTGTCCAGCTTCTGCAGCTTGTCCTGGGCCACAAAGCCCGCCAAGGTGGACGGCACGGCCTGCCAGAACATGATGTCCGGGGAGTCGCCGGTGGTGATCTTGGTCTGCACGTTGGATTCGTAGTTGTCCGGAATGGTCTGCAGATCGACCGTGGCGCCGGTCTTGGACTCGAAGTCCTTGATGACCTGGACCGGAATCTTGTTGGAGTTCTGGGCCGCCCAGAACGTCAGCTTCACACCGTCAAGCTTGGTGTCCTCGGCCGGCCAGTAATCGGCGGAGGAGGTATCGGTGTTGTCGTCACTGCCGGCGGCTGCGGGGTTGCCGCATCCGGCGAACATCATACCAAGGGCTGCGATGCCGGCGATAGCGGCGGTCGTTTTCTTCCAGTTCCTCATCATTGAGCCTTTCCTTGAGGATTCTCATCCCGCCCTCCAGCGGAATTAACTCTCGGCGTTCACATGCTGTCATGCCCCTCACTGCGGCATCGCAGCTTCTTGAATCCCGATAGCCACAATCATATGTGGTATCGATTCCACGTCAACCATGCACGGCGTGTCGAGGCGAGATTGTCATGCGGTAACACAAACGAACAAAAACTAACAATTGGCTTTATTTCAACGCTTGTAAGACATATAAACAACAAAATGTGAGCCTTAACGGGCAAAGGGGCGATTTTGTGGTACCGATTCCACGATGTATGATGCTTGGTATCGATTCCCCTGCACGAAACCAATACGACGAGGTATGCCATGCGAACAACGATCGTCACCATCCACCAACCTGAACCCGATAGCGAGCTCGGCAAACGGCTGTGTACGCCGCCCATTGAACTCGCCATCGGATTAAGCGCAAACCGCCTTCCCCACATCGCGGCCATCACCCACGCGGCGATTGCATCATCGAGCGGAGGACACGGCGACGGACATGCAGACGACACCGGCCACAGCACAGCCGCAACCATCGATTTCCAATTCCCTCAAACACTCGACGCTGGGCTCTCCATCAGCGAGTTCCCCACCATCCTGCCCACCCAGGCCGAGGGATGGACCGGCACGCCTGCCATCCAGGTGAGCCGCGATGGCAGAGAGCTCTTCCCCGCGCTGAAGGTCGTTTCCCATTCATGGACCGACAATTCGCTCCGCTTCGAAGCAATCGACCCCGAAGGCGGTCTGACGCTTGACGCCTCCATCGCCATCGGGCCGGAAGGCCTTATCCGCATCGACACCGCCCTTACCAATGCCGGCGACAATCCGCTCACGATAGCCCGGCTGACCCCGGTCGTACCGCTTCCGCCGCAGATCGGTGAGATTCAGACCTGCACGGGACACCATCTTCGCGAGCGCGCGCTGCAGCGCCAGCCGCTTACGGAGGGGCTGTTCGCCAAGGACTCGCATATGGGGCGGCCGGATTTCAACGCCGCAACACTGCTGGTGGCCGGCGTGCCGGGATTCGGATTCGAGCACGGACTGACCTTCGGCGCACATGTGGCGTTCAGCGGCAACAGTACGGTCTTCGCAGAGCGCACGCCGTACACCCATGGCATCATCGGTGGTGGAGAACTGCCCTATGCGGGGGAAATCACGCTGCAACAAGGTGAGACCTACCATGCGCCGCGTCTGCTCGTCTCCGTGGGAGACGGACTCAACGCCGTTGCCGCACGGTTCCATGCCTATCTGAGATCCTTCCATCCTGAGCTCGCGTCCACACCCCGTCCTGTGACGCTCAATACATGGGAGGCCATGTACTTCGACCAGAACGAGGAGAAGGTCATCGCGCTGGCGGACCGCGCGGCGTCCATCGGCATCGAACGCTTCGTCATCGACGATGGATGGTTCACCGGCCGCAGAGACGACACCAAAGGCCTTGGGGACTGGCAAGTGGACCACAGCATCTGGCCGCACGGCCTGCACACCGTGGCCGACCACGTGCATGGACTCGGCATGGGGTTCGGCCTGTGGTTCGAGCCGGAGATGATCAGCCCGGATTCCGATACGGCGCGCGCCCATCCCGATTGGATACTGGCGCCGAATGCCACGCGGATGCCGGTCTAGGCACGCAGCCAGCAAGTCATCGACCTGACCAATCCGGCGGCAGCTCGGTATGTGGAGGACTGCATCGACAGGCTGGTCGGCGAATACCACATCGACTACATCAAATGGGATCATAACCGGTTCCTCACCGAGCCCGTCTCCCGCACTTCCGGTCTGACGGCGGTGCATCGGCAGACGCAGATGTTCTATGCCATCATCGACCGTCTGCGCGCCCGGCATCCGTGGCTGGAGATCGAGTCCTGCTCCTCGGGAGGAGGCCGTATTGATGCAGGCGTGCTGACCCGGTGCAGCCGCGTATGGGCCTCCGATTGCACCGACCCAATCGAACGCGCGGACATCCAACGCGGCACCTCGCTCATCGTTCCGCCGGAGATGGTCGGAGAGCACATCTCCGAATCGCCGAACCACGCCACGCGACGCTCCACCACAATCACCACGCGAGCGGCGATGGCGTTCTTCGGCCATCTGGGCATCGAATGGAACATCATGAAGCTCAGCGACGACGAGCTGGCCCTCATCAAACGGTGGGTGGACCTGTACAAGGCACGGCGCACGCGCCTTCCGCAAGGTGATGTCGTCCATGCGGACAACCCCGACCCGGCGGTGCGCGTGGACGGACTGCTGGCACCCGACCGGTCTTACGCGGTGTACCGGTTCGCCGCCGTATCCTCGTCAGCCGAATACCCGTACGGGCTGACGCGCTTCCCCGGTCTCAACGAATCGTCGACATACCGTGTGCGCCCACTGGGAGGTGCCGATCTGTACGACAGCGAAATAAGCCCGAACTGCCGCACACATCTGGACTGGTGGACCGATGACGGCATTACCGTACCGGGTGCGGTACTGACGCAATGGGGCATTCGCCTGCCGCAGCTCGCTCCCGAGCACTGTCTGCTGCTCGAAGTGGAACGCGCCTAGATCCTTATTCAAGACGGGTGGGCGGTTGACCTCGTTTGGAGGTCAACCGCCCACCCGTCTAACCGTCTAATTTGCCTTTTGGACTTCCGCCAAGTCGTTACGCGCGGAACTCGAAGGTACGGGAGATATACCCGCCATCGGCAGGCACGCCCACGATGGCCGTCCCGGCATCGGCATCCCAGCGCACCGGCCAATCAGTAAACCCATCGCCGACCGGCAGCAGCGTCTCCGCCTGAACCGCGGAACCGTGGAACCACGGCAACGGAAGAGCCACGTCTCCCCCGTCCCCTTCGCGGGACCACACCGTCACCAGCGTGCGGTCGGAGGCTCTAAGGCCCAACGCGATCACCTTGTCGTCCCAGTCGGGCAGGCCGAGCGGCCAGAATGGCACCGCGGAGCCGATCACCGGCTGCACATGCGTCTTGTATGCCTCGACCGCCTGCACGATAAGCGCCCGCTGCGCCTCGCTCATCCGGTTGATGTAACCGGAAAGGAAGAACCGTCCTAGGAACGTGGTGTTGAGGTTGAACGCGAACTCCTCGGGGGTGTTCTGCGCATTCGGATACGCCCAGCTGCCCGCCTGCTCAGGCGTCATGAGCATCGGGGCCGCCGCCGCGATAGCCGGGTAGAGGCGGAAGTCCTGCTGGTCGGACGTAGACTGCACCTGGAAACGCGACGTCTGCGCAAAATCCATACGCATGCCACCGGAGGAGCAGTTCTCAATGATGAGCCCCGGGTGACGTCGGTGCAGCCCCTCAATCCACGCGCTGTAGGCGCGGTTATGGCCCAGCAGTCCATCGCCGGCGCTGTCCGCGTTGAAATCGGTGCCGGCGTCGGGCGAGACGTTGTAGTCGAACTTGAAATACCCCACGCCGTAATCGTCAATCAGACGATCCACCGTGTCATCCAGATGCTGGCGCGCGGCTGGGTCGCGCAGGTCGAGCAGATACCGCTCCTGCTCGACCACGCGACGCCCGTACCGATGGAAGAACGCCGAATCGGGAAGCGACTCGGCCATCGGTGATTTGACGCCGATGACCTCCGGCTCAAGCCACAGACCCGCAATCATGCCGGCATCTCGGATGGCACCAATCACCTCGGTGATGCCATTCGGGAAGCGCTTCTTGGACGGCATCCATTCACCCACGGACGGCCACCAGTCGCCGGTGTCGTCATACCATCCGGCGTCGATGCAGAAGATCTCGATACCGGATTCGGCAGCGCCCCGAATCAGCGGCAGCAGCTTGTCCGTGGTCGGGTCACCGTTGATGGTGTTCATGTAGTCGTTGAAGATCACGCGCGGATGCTCATTGTCCGCCTTTTCGATACGCATCGCGCGGCGGTATGCCGTCACATTGGCGATGGCCCCGTCGAAATCGGCGGCCAGCGTGGCGGATGCGGGCACCGTGGTGAACGATTCACCCGGTGCAAGCCGCTTGGCCCAGTCGTGATTCACATTGGTCGGACCGGAGAGCGCCAGATATCCGTCTTCGGTATCGCGACCGACCTCCCAACGCCACGCGGCGTTGTGCTCGATCTGGAAGAGCCAAGTCAGGCCCAATTCGCGGGAGTCGAGCAGCGCCAACGGCGTGTGCCTGCCGGTGGACCATGTTCCGGTGTTGACCACGGAGTGCGCACCACGCGGATTATGGCCGGTCATCTGCTGCGCCAGCCTCGGGAACAGCTTGCCGGTGGGCGTCTCATGCCAACGGCCCTCGCCAAGCCAGTCATTCTCGCATTCGATCAGACGCCAGGCATCGCAATCGGCGCTTGTGCCCTGCGGCGCGCCGAACGCCGAAACGAAGCTGGTCACGGATTCGAGCACAATCGACCCATCGGCGGCAAGCGCCGGCGAATCCTCCACGGCGGGATTGCCGGTGTTGGTTACCGTCGCGCTCACCCGGAACATCGGTATGGCGCGAGGCAGATCATAGTGGACGACGACGGTGATCCCCAGCGCCACGTCGGCAAGCGTCACATCAAGGTGATCGCCATGGGAATCCTTATCGGTGGAGTGGGAGACATACCGCAATGCCCGTCCGATATCCGTATGCACCAGACGGTCGTTCGCCAGCCAGTGCCCCGTACCGGTTGCCAGGATCTCCACCAATGGGAGCCTGTGTTCAAAACGTACGTCGATCCCACCGGTGTTCAGCGCGCTCACCACGACCGGCTGATCATCCGCCCAAGTAAAGGTCATGGTCAACGTCTCGTTGCCCCATGTAAAGGTCTGCATGGTACTCCTTACCTGCCGTATGACGAGTCCTTCTGCATGCCCGCGGACGTTCACGCCCTCGTCGCCGCATCGTCCCAACACTGGCGGACACACATGCCACAGGTACAGAGGAACAGTACATGTGGTATCGATTCCACATAGTACAAAAGAGTGCCTCGCCAAGCAAATTAAACACACTTATTTCGAGCGTGGTATCGATACCGCAAAAGGAGTATGAGCGGCATGACCCGCAAGCGAACCACGCTGCATTCGCATTCCGTAAAGCACCTGGAAGATCCCAAGGACCGCCCACTGGGCATCCAGCGCGAGTCCACACTGCCTCTGGACTAATCCGACGTAAGCCGTCAGCCGTAAGCTGAGGAAGCGGCGACCGAGCCCACCGCCAGCCTACCGCTTCTTCGTCTTGCGGCCCTTGAGGTAGATGTCGAGCACGATCCAGCAGCCGAGGGCGAAGGCGACCACGTAGCCCATGAAACCGACGATCGGAATGCCGAAGATGATAGGCTTCATGCCGGCATAGTAGACAATGGACGAGCCGACGAACAGGCCCACCACGATCAGCGCCATCGCCAGCCGGTTCACCATGTCGGAGAGCATCTGGAACGGCTCTTCGGAGCCGACGAGCTCGATGTTGGTGCGCAGCTGGCCGCGTGTGAGCATGCGGGCGGCCACCCTCAGCTCGCTCATCGCGTCGAGCGCGCTGTGCAGCGCCTCATGGCCTTCCAATCCCAGTGATTTCAGCTCGTCCTTGACCATCTGGTCGGCGGTTTTCGACGTGGCGATGTGCTGGGAGATGATCTCAATCATGTTCACGTCGGGGATGAACTCGTCGAGCAGACCCTCGAGCGTCACCAGCGCGCGTCCCACGGTGGTCACCGTACTGGGCACCTCGATGCCGTGCCGTTGCGCGAGCGAGGTGAGCGCCGTGAGGAACGCGGCGATGTCAAGGTCCGCAAGATCGACGGTGCCGTATTCCTTGACGATCGCGTCAAGATCGGCCAGCAGCGACGGATAGTCGGCCGGATTGGCCTCGGTGCCCGCGAACCGCAGCAACCCATCGGCCAGCGCCGGCGAATCCTGCTTGGCGACGGCGAAGATCATGTCCTTCATTACCGAGCGGGTCTTCGCGTCGAGGCGCCCGGTCATGCCGAGGTCGATGAGCACAATCTGCCCGCCGCGGATGATGATGTTGCCCGGATGCGGGTCGGCGTGGAAGAAGCCGTCGTCGAGGATTTGCGTGGCGTAATTGTCCACGAGCTTGGTGCCGATCTCCTTGAGATCATAGCCGTCCGCGACCAGCCTGCCGGGGTGCGACAGGGAAATGCCGTCCACGTACTCCATGACCACCACATGCTCGGTGCACAGGTCCGGATACGGCTTCGGGCAGTCCATGTATTTGAAGCGCGCGGCGAACCGCTTGAATTCGGCGAGATTACGGGCTTCGACCAGAAAGTCCGTCTCGGATTCGAAGGTGTCCCACAGCTCCTCGACCACGCCCTTGAGATCCACGATCTGCGAGGTGCGAATCACCTTCGTGGCCACCTTGGCGATGGAGCGCATGATGGACACGTCCTGCGCCATCGTCTCGCGCACACCGGGGCGCTGGACTTTGACGGCCACGTCCTCGCCGGTTTTGAGCGTGGCGCGATGCACCTGGGCGAGCGATGCGGAGCCCAGCGGTTTGGGATCGATGTGCACGAACACCTCATCCGCCGGACGCCCGTATTCCTCCGCGAGCACGTCCAGCACCGTGGCATACGGCATCGGATCGGCGTCGGCGCGCAGTTTGGCCAGCTCGTCGCAGAAACTTTGCGGCAGAATCTCCGAGCGCATCGACAGAATCTGCCCCACTTTGACGAACGTAGGGCCCAACGCCTCGAACATGAGCCGCATCTTGACCGGTGTGAGGCCCTTGAGGGCGTCGAACTGGTTGACGATACGGCTGATCTGCGCGAGACGCTTCACCTTGCCGCGCCGGGTCAGATGGTACCGGCTGGAAAAATCGTCGCGTCTGCCGCCGAACAGGCCGATCGTTTCGGTGTCGGGCTGATTCCAGGCATACGAGGATGCCGGCTCCCCGTTTGAGGAGTCGGCATCGGGCCTGGCGTGCGCCGACTGTGCCATCGTATGGGCCGAGTCGGTCGAGTTAGTCGAGTCGGCCGGTTCGGGCGGGTTGACCGCCCCGGCCGACTCGCCTGAACCGGCCGAAAAATCCGAACCGGCCGGGTCTTCCGTAATGGTCGGCTCGGCCGGTTCGATGGCGTCGGCGGTGTGCGGCGACTGCGATGACGTCACTCGGCCGCCTCGGCCGAGGCGTCGGATGCGGCGTCATCAGACGCGGCCGCGGAATCGGCCTGCTGAGCATCGGCCTCGGCCTTCTTGGCCTCATCCTTGGCGGCATCGTTGACGAGGGCCTCGCCCACCTTGCGCTTGAGCTCGGTGTTGAGGCTCTTGCCCTGCTCGACGGTCAGCTCGCCCTTCTTGACGAGGTCGTCCACAATCGCGGAGCTTTTCTCATATCCGGTGGCCAAGGCGCCGATGCCCGCCAGCAAAACCTTGCGCAGACCGTCACCCAAATCAAAATCTGCCATAATAACCCCTCCTTCGAGGCCCGTCGGCGGCCTTATGCCGCGTCCCGTACTGCTAAGCCTAGCGCAAACGCCCGGCCTTGGCGCTAGGCCCTAAGGCTGATTTCGTCTGATCGTACGGTGGATTTCACCTCGGCCGGGCGGCCGCGGCCTTACGGGCGTTGGCGGCCACAGCGTCGAGCCGGGCGAGCTCGGCGGCCTGCTCCGGAGTCTGGTCGATCTTGTCGAAAGAACCGTATCGCCGTTCGACGGCGGTGGCGATGAGGAAGTCGCTGATCGCCGGGTTCTTGGGCAGCAACGAGCCGTGCATGTACGTGCCGATCACGTTGTGCACGCGCGCGCCTTCGGTGTGGTCCTCGCCGTTGTTGCCGCGGCCGTCCTGATCGACGCGACCCAACGGCTGCACGCCTTCGCCGAGGAAGGTCTGACCGGAGTGGTTCTCATAGCCGATCACATCGCCGAACTGCTCGGAATGCTCGACCAGATTGCCGATCATGCGCACGTCACGGCCCACGGTGTGCGCCTTGATGATGCCGATGCCGTCCAGACGGGTGCCGTCCACGGTCTCGAAATACTCGCCGAACAACTGGTACAGGCCGCAGATCATCAGCATCGGCGTGCCATCCACCGCCAGCGAGCGCAGCAGCTCCGCACGCCCGAAGAAGTCGTCGATGATCTTCTTCTGGCCGGTGTCCTGGCCGCCGCCGCCGAGGATCAAATCGACATGGTCCGGCCAGTCATCGCCCTGATTGTACTGATGGATGCGCGGTTCGTAGCCGTACAGCTCCAGTCTGCGGCGAATCGTCAGCACGTTGCCCGAGTCACCGTAGATGTTCATGTCCTTGGGATACAGGGACACCACATCAATCGTCTTGCCCATGCCACGTTCTCCTTATCGTCCTGGTCAATCGTCATGGTCAGCGACCATCGTCATCGTCAGCGGCCCACGCCGGCGTCCGCCACGGTGGCCACCTGCGCAAGTGCGGCGCGCACGGCGAGCATGGCCGTGTATGTGCAGTAGATGTGCTTCGGCTTGCCGGGGTTGCCCTTCACGAACGCGGCGAGCGCCGATTCGATGTCCGTATCGGTCGCCTGCACCGGCACCTGATCGTAGCCCAGCCTGAGCGCCATATCCCAGGCACGCACGCCGGAGACCATGCCCACGCCCGATTCACGCAGCGAGGTGAAATCCACATCCCATAGCCAGCTCATGTCGCGGCCGTCGGCGTATTCGTCGTTGATGACGATCATCGTGTCCGCGTTCGTCGGGTCGAAACTCGCCAGCGAGAGGCGGAATCCCATCGGATTCTTGACCAGCAGCAGTTCGACCGGCGAGCCGTTGACGTCGATGATCTCGCCGCGTCCGAACGCCGGCGTGACGCGGGAGACGGCGGCGATGAGTTCGTCGGCGGAGACGGCGCACGCATGGGCGGAGGCCCGGGCCTTGGAGGCGGCAGCGGTATCCCGCATGACCGCGCGCACCACGGCGAGCGCGGCGGCCGCATTGTACAGGTTGTAGACGCCTTCGAGCTTGACGGCGGTGGAATAGTCGTGGCCGTCCATGCGGAACGTGGCCTCGTGGTCGCCCACGGCCGCGAGGGTGACGTCGGCGGGCGAGCGGACTTCGTCATCATCCGGCTCAGTCTCCTGTGCAACGTCGGCTGGATTCGTTGCCTTGCCGGCCTTGCCGGCCATGCCGCCGAAAGCCCCACCAGATGTTCCTGCCGCCCCTCCGGTCGGCCGCGCCGCCGGCTCACCCGTCAGCGAGGACCGCGCATCGGACTCGACGGAGACCGTGGTGGCCATGTCATCGTCGGACGGGAAGTAGTGCCTAAGGTCATCGGTCAACCCGAAGTACCGAATCTCAGTGCCGGCCGGCGCCAGACCGGCGAGCGCGGCGATGCGCGGGTCCTCGCGGTTGAGCACCACGGTTCCGGTGGTGGCCGCAGCCACATGGCCGAGCAGCTTCGCCGTGGTGTCGATCTCGCCGAATCGGTCGAGCTGATCGCGCATGACGTTGAGCAGCAGGGCATACCGCGGCTTGACCTGCCGCACGAAGTGCACGGCATAGGCCTCGTCCAGCTCCAGTACGGCGATGTCGGCGTCGAGCCGACCGGACAAGCTCACCTCGGTGAGCAAGGAGGAGACCACGCCACGGGTGAAGTTGGAGCCTGTGGGGTTGGTGAACACCTTGAGTCCCAGATCGGTGAGCATCGAGGCGACCATGCGGGTGGTGGTGGTCTTGCCGTTGGTGCCGGAGACCAGCACCACGCCAAGCGGCAGACGACCGAGCGTGCGGGCCAGGAACGTCGGGTCGATCCTCTCCACCACCTTGCCCGGGAACGCCGAACCGCCATGCCTGGTGACTCGGGCGGCGGCCCGAACGAGTTTTCCGATGGCTGGTGTAGCGAACATAATCACACCCCCTGGTTGTAATCCTGCGGCATGTCCTTGAACTTGGACGTGGCGCCGAGGAAGGCGAGATGGAAGGTTTCGGTCGGACCGTTACGGTGCTTGGCCATGATGATGTCGGCCTCGCCGGGGCGGTCCTCCTTGTCGTAGAAGTCCGGGCGGTGGACCAGGAACACCACATCGGCGTCCTGCTCGATGGAGCCGGATTCACGAAGATCGGCCAGCTGCGGCTTCTTGTCGTTGCGCATCTCCGGGCCACGGTTCAGCTGGGAAAGGGCCACCACCGGCACCTCCAGCTCCTTGGCCAGAAGCTTCAGCGCGCGGGAGAACTCGGAGACCTCCTGCTGACGGGATTCCACTGCCTTGCCCGAGGTCATGAGCTGCAGGTAGTCGATGACCACGAGCTTCAGGTCGTTGGTCTGCTTGAGGCGGCGGCACTTCGCGCGAATCTCCATCAGCGACATGTTGGGGCTGTCGTCGATGAACAGCGGCGCGTTCTGCATCTTGGTCCAGAACTGGTTCAGCGTGTTCCACCGTTCGGGCGTGATGTCGTCCGCGCGGCGCAATGCGGCCATCGGGATGTTGGTCTCGGCGGAGATGATGCGCTGGGCGAGCTCCACCTTGCTCATCTCGAGGCTGAAGACGATCGTGGTCATGTTGTGGTGCAGCGAGGCCGCACGCGCGAAATCGATGCCGAGCGTGGACTTGCCCATGGCCGGGCGGCCTGCGACCACCACCATCTGGCCGGGCTGCAGGCCCTGCGTCACATCGTCGATGTCGCGAAAGCCGGTGGGCACGCCCTTGTTCACCAAGCCCTGCTGAAGCTTGTCGAGCTGATCGAGGGCGTCATGCACCACCGGGCCGATGGCGGAGTAATCCTGACGCACCTTGCCCATCGACATCTCGTAGACCTCGGACTGCGCGAGATTCACCACGTCCTCGGCCTGCGAGCCCTCGGCGGAATAGCCGAGCTGCGCGATCTTGGTGCCCGCGGCGATCACGTTGCGCAGCACGGCCCGCTGATGGACGATCTCGGCGTAGTACATGGCGTTGGCCGCCGTGGGCACGGATGCCACAAGACTGTGCAGATAGTCGGCACCGCCCACCTTGTCCAGATTGCCGTCGGCGAGCAGCTGATTGGCCACGAGCACCACGTCCACCGGCTGGCTCGCGGAGAACAGGTCGATGATCGCGTTGTAGATCGTCTGGTGCTTGGGCTGGTAGAAGTCGGCCGATTCGATGGTCTGCGAGACCTCGCCAATGGCGTCCTTGCTCATCAGCATGCCGCCGAGCACGGCCATCTCCGCGTCGTCGTCATGCGGGGGCACGCGGTCGAAAATCGCGTCGCCGGATGCCGCCGTGGCACCCGAACCGTCGCGGTTGGAGCCGCGCCCGCTTCCGCCGCCCGAATATCCCTGATATGAGGTGTCGCTTCCTTCTGCCATAGCCCCAAGTATAGAAGGCCGTTTGAGAGCCGGTAAAAATTTACCGGGGTTGGCATTCGCCGTTATGGTTATGCACATCGGAATGCACCTGCGCATGCACAGACATGTCTCCGAGTACGCTTTCCGACGATTTGTTTACCGTGGATTCACCCTGTGGAGGGGTGCGCGACACGCAGAGGAGGGGAATGTGGATAGAAAAATAAGTTATCCACATTTAGGGGATAACTATGGGGATAATCCACCAACTTATCCACATAATGGGGATAAGTTGGTGGATAGTTTGGGGATAACATTTCGGACGACTGGAGGCCGGTTGCGCAACGTAGTCAATCATGATACGCAGCAGAATCCGGCCGTCGCACCGGAGCAGGACGGTGGCAGGCGAGGTGCCGACGGCCGCGACGGCACCGGCAGCGACTCGATCAACCGGCGGATTCTGGCGTTGGCCCTGCCCACATTCGGGCAGCTTATCGCCGAGCCTACGTTCATTCTCATCGATACGGCGATTGTGGGGCATATCGGAGACGCGGCGTTGGCCGGCCTGTCCATCGGGTCGACGATCATCCTCACCGCCGTCGGATTGTGCATCTTCCTCGCCTATTCGACCACCGCGCAGGTGGCGCATCTGCTGGGCGCCGGCCGCCGACGGGAGGGGCTGCAGGCCGGCATCGACGGACTCTGGCTCGCGCTAGGCATCGGCGTGGCGCTGAGCGTCGGACTATTTGCGGCCGCCGAGCCCTTGTGCCGGGCGCTCGGAGGCCAGGGCGCCGTACTGGATCAGGCCGTGACCTACACGCGCGCAATTGTGCTGGGCGCACCCGGCATGCTGCTGGTTTATGCGGCCAACGGCATCTTCCGCGGACTGCAGAAGGTTCGCATCACGCTAATCGCCGCCGTAAGCGGCGCCGTGCTCAACACGGTGCTCGAGGTGCTGTTCGTCATCGTGTTCGGCTGGGGCATCGCGGGGTCCGGCGCGGCCACGATGATTGCGCAATGGTATATGGGACTGTTTCTGGTGATACCGGCCATTCTGTGGGCCCGGACGGATGGAGCGAGCCTGCGGCCCCGACTCGAGGGAATCGTGGCCGCCGGCGGCGATGGTTTGCCGTTGTTCATCCGCACCTTGGCGATCCGCGCGGCGATGGTGGTGACGGTCGCCAGCGCCGCCCGCATGGGCACTGCGGTGCTGGCGGGATTCCAAGCCGTGAACTCCTCATGGAACTTCGCGATGAACATGCTCGACTCGGTGGGCATCGCCGGCCAGACCCTGGTGGCCACGGCGTTGGGTGCCGGCAACATCGCCGAGGCGAAACGACTGACGCGCGGCACCGGACGCGCAGGCCTTGCCATCGGCGCAGTCATCGGTCTGGCATTCGCCGTGATCGGGCTGTTCGCCGGGCATTTCTTCTCTCCCACGCCGCATATCCAGCTGCTGATCGCGGCCGGTATGGTGACGATGGGCGTTTTCTTCCCGCTTCAGGGTTGGATGATGGCAATCGACGGCATCCTCATCGGCTCACGCGACTACCGGTATCTCGCCGTCACCTGCACGGTGACAGCTGTGGTGTACATCGCGCTCATGCTGCTGCTGGCCGATGCCGTAACGCCGCATCTGGGCAACGATCTGCTGCGCACGGTGACGCTATGGGCGGCATTCAACATCGTGCTGATGGGCGGTCGCGGCCTGTGCAACGGGCTGCGCGTGCGCGGTGACCGTTGGATGAGGTGAACGGGTCGCCGACGCAGCGCGAAAGTGTCGTATACGTCACCGTATGCGATGCGACACATCGCAACACCGAAGTGTCATATCGCGACGCCGGCGTCTCACATCGCGACGCGTACGGCGGCATACATGGCGCGGACCAGCTGTTCACGCCATTTGGACCAGCCGTATTGCTTGGTGATGGTCTCGCCGGCGGTTGCCCCGAGCGAGGAACCGTCCGCGCGGGTCAGGTCGAACAGCATGTCCAACAGCACCTTGTCGTGATGCAGCCGTTCCGCCAGTTCGGTTGCCACCGCCGGGTCGTTCGGGTCGCGACCGGCGGCGAACTCGGAAAGCGTCAGATGCTCACGCACCAGCGTTGTGGCCCATTCCACGATGTCCGGCGCGAAGCCCATGCGCTTCAGAATCACCGGCACATGGCGTGCGCCTTCGGCGGCGTGATCGCGCACGAACGCGCGTTTGCCGATGTCATGGGTGATGCCGGCGAGCAGGAGCGCGGTGTAGTGGTCATCGTCATACCGGCCACCGGACGGCGTTTCCCTGCCGAGGCGTGACGTGACCTCCACCATATGCCGGTCGATGGTGTACCGGTGGGCGGCCGAGGCGGACGGACGGTTGCGGATTCCGAGCCATTCGGGCATCCAGCGTCCCGGAATGTCCACGAAATCAATGCTTTCCCAGACGTTCATCAGCTCCGGCCCACACGCCAAAAGGCGCACGAACAGTCCGCGGGATTCCTCGTCCCACTCGCTGTCCCGGATCGGGCAATGCTTGAGGTTCATCAGCGTGGACGGATTGATCGGCAGTCCGAACTCCCCGGACGCCACGGCCATACGCAGCGCCAGTTTGGCATCCGCAGTCGGGTCCACGCCGGGGGCCAATACCAGCTCGCCTTCGTGTTTGGCCACGCCGGGAGCGACGAGGTCGAATTGCGGCGCCTCGCGCTTGCCGCCGGCGCGCTGGGAGAACATCTGGAAGAAGGCGAAACGGGGCTTCTCATGCGTCAGTGAATGCTCGGCGCGGGAGGCGGTGGAGTCGAGCGAGAAGGAGATGCGGCGGCCGATGCGGGCGAGCAATGTCTGCAGGTCGTCAATGGAGTAGGCGGCGCGCTCCTCCTCCGGCCACGTCGGATCGGCGAGGCCCAGCATGGCGGCCACCTTGGCCTGATAGGGCGTGAGCAGCATATTGGTGTCCTTGCCGGCCACGAGATGGATGCAGTCGCGCACGTCCAGCAGGCGCTCCACGGCCTCATCGTAAATGCCGTGCGGACGGTCGGCCAGCCACGATGCGGCGAGCGCCGAGATCAGCACCGAGTCGCGCAGACCGCCGCGCGCCTCCTTGATGTTTGGCTGATTGACGTATTGCATGCGGGCGAATTCGTCCAGCCTCGCCTTCGCGGAGTCCAACAGCTCGGGCAGGCGCTTGCGGGCGGCTTTGCGCCACCGCTCGAGGATGGAAAGGGCCGTGGTTGTGATGAGTTCGGTGTCCCCGGCGATGGGCTTGACGTCAAGCCATCCCATCGCGGCGGGCAGGTCGTGGTCGGTGACTTCCTCGCATTGGGCGCGCGTGCGGATGGAATGGTCCAAGTCCAGGCCGCTGTCCCATATCGGATACCACAGTTTGTTAGCCAGCTCGTTGAGCTGCTGGTCGTTCAGCGCGTGGGGTTCATAGATAATCACCAAGTCAAGGTCGGAGCTGGGGCCGATCTGCCCGCGGGCCAAGGAGCCCACCGCAGCGAAACCGATACCAGTGCTCGGCACGGCGAAGGACGTGGACTTGCATGCCTCGTCCCATAGTTCCGTGAGGCACCGCATCGCCAACTCGGTGCGCGCCTGACGCTTGGCCGAGCCGTTCCGGTAGACGCCGTCGTCATCCGGCCGGCTCATGTCCATGAATTGCTGTTTCAACCCATCTACTGCCGATGCCATTGCCTATCCTTGCCTCATCTTTCGCTTGGGATTGCGTCGTCGCTCATGGCTTAGCGCTCTATCTGCTTTGCAAGGGGTACATTGGAGCCTTTGCGGACAGCTATCTGCGTTGTAAGGGGTACTTCAGACCGCATAACCCGAGTATGTCTACCCTTGGCGTGGCGCCGTCACGCCATTTTTCGCGCTGGTCTACTTGGCCAGGTACCCCTTGCAAAGCAGATAGCTGTCCGCAAAGCCCTCGAGATACCCCTTGCAACGGAGATACGCACATCAATATCCGAAATACCCCGAAACGCCCGCGCCGCTGCGCCGGAATGGACGCGAAGTGATACGAAAAGTCCCCGCACGGCGACTGGCGCAGCGTGCGGGGACCTGTCTTATTCGATAATCCGAACCCCGAGCGAGATACCACAGGAGGAACGGACGCCTTATCAGATCGCGGCGGAACCGGTCTCGCCGGTGCGCACGCGGGTCACCGAGTCAAGCGGGGCGACCCACACCTTGCCGTCACCGATGGTGCCGGTGCCGGCGGACTTGACAATCACACCGACCAGCGTCTCGGCATCGGCGTCATCGGCCAGAACCTCAACGCGAATCTTCGGAACCAGATCCACGGTGTACTCGGCGCCGCGGTAGACCTCGGTGTGGCCGCGCTGGCGACCGTAGCCGTTGGCCTCGGACACGGTCAGACCGTGCACGCCGGCGGCCGCAAGGGCCTCCTTGACATCGTCGAGCTTATGGGGCTGGATGATAGCGGTAATCAGCTTCATCTCACTTCACCTCCTTGAGAACAGAGCTGGCAGTACCAGCAAAATCGTAAGCACGTTCACCCTGGTCGGCAAGGTCGATGCCGCCGACTTCCTGGGCCTCGGTGACACGCCAACCGATCGTCTTCTCGAGCGCGAAGGCGATGATCGCGGTGATCACGGCGGAGTAGAGGATGGCGACCAGCGCGATGCAAATCTGGACAACCAGCTGCTTCCAGTCGCCGCCGGCCAGCAAACCGGTGCCCTCGCCGAAGAAGCCGATAAGCACGGTACCGGTCAGACCACCGACGCCGTGGACGCCGACCACGTCAAGGGAGTCGTCGTAGCCGAACTTGAACTTGAGACCGCAGGCCAAGCAGGTCAGGATACCGGCGATGGCGCCCATCACGATGGCCCACAGCGGGGAGACCACATCGGCGGCCGGGGTGATGGCGACCAGACCCGCGACCATACCGGAGGCGGCACCCATCGCGGTGTAGTGGCCGGAACGGATCTTCTCGGTGAAGCCCCAGGAGAGCATGGCGGCCGCGGTGGCGGCGGAGGTGGAGACCCAGGCGTAGCCGGCGGTGCCGTTGGCGGCGAAGGCGGAACCGGCGTTGAAGCCGAACCAGCCGAACCACAGCAGGAAGGCACCAAGCATCACGAACGGAACGTTGTGCGGACGGAACGGCTGCGTGCCGAAGCCCTTACGCTTGCCGATAATCAGCACGATGATCAGCGCGGCGACTGCGGCGTTGATGTGGACGACGGTACCACCTGCGAAATCGTGGGCGGCCGCGCCGATGGCGGTGGAGATCGCGCCCTTGGCGGAGAGCAGGCCGCCGTTCCAGACCATGTGGGCCATCGGGGCGTAGTCGAAGGTGATCCACAGCGCCACGAAGATCATCCAGGTGCTGTACTTGACGCGCTCAGCGATAGCGCCGCAGATCAGACCCACGGTGATCATCGCGAAGGCGACCTGGAAGGCCACGTCGATGGAGGCCGGGTAGTTGTTGGCGTTCAGGGAAGCCGAACCGAACACACCCTGATCCGCGACCATCGTGTCCTTAAGCAGGAAGCCCGTGGCCGGGTCGCCGAAGATGCCGCCGATGTCGGAACCGGCATAGGCGATGGACCAACCCCACAGGGTCCAGATGATCATGGTGACCGACAGGGCGGCCGCCTCAAGCATCAGCATGTTCAGGACGGCCTTGGCACGAACCATACCGCCATAGAAGAACGCCACACCAGGCGTCATGAGGAAAACCAAGGACGCGGATGTCAGGATCCATGCGGCATTACCGGAATCAAGCGTTCCCATGTCTACCTCCCTCTCTTTCAGCTCACGGCGCCTGAACCGCTACACGGCCGGCGTCTTTGTACTCACTTTGCAGTCCCCGTTCGGGGCTAACAGTTCGTCAGTTAAAGCCCGCATCATTTTGGTTTCGTTACGGCAAGTTACGCGATTGTTAAGCACGACCGGGCTTATCGCAAGGGTTTCGCTGACGGATTCCGGCGAGATTCCAACGGATACGGGAAGACCCCGAACCATGTTTCCATCATGATTCGGGGCCTTGTTTGGGTCTGCATGGAGCGTTTCACGGCTCACAACGTGGACGCGGGCCGACGCGATGCAGCCACGGCCGACGACGAGTCACGCGAGCTACGCCAGAATGCCGTCCACGAAGCCTTCCGGATCGAAGGGCGCCAGATCGTCCGGGCCTTCGCCGAGACCGACGAGCTTGACCGGCACGCCGAGCTCCTTCTGCACGGAGATGACGATGCCGCCCTTGGCCGAGCCGTCCAGCTTGGAGAGCACCACGCCGGTGATGCCGATGGCCTCGGCGAACACTTTGGCCTGTATCATGCCGTTTTGGCCGGTGGTGGCGTCCAGCACGAGCAGCACCTCGTCCACCGGTAGGTTCTTCTCGGTGACGCGGCGAATCTTGCCCAGCTCGTCCATGAGGTTGGCCTTGTTCTGGAGTCGGCCGGCGGTGTCGATGATGAGCACGTCAGCGTTCGTCTCCTTGGCCTTGGCGGATGCCTCGAAGGCCACCGAGGCCGGGTCGGCGCCGTCCTTGTCGGAACGCACCACCGGCACGTTCACGCGGGCACCCCATGTCTCGAGCTGGTCCGCCGCGGCGGCGCGGAAGGTGTCGGCCGCGCCCATGACCACCTGCTTGCCTTCGGCCACGAAGAGACGGGCCAGTTTGCCGGCGGTGGTGGTCTTGCCGGTGCCGTTGACGCCCACCATGATGATGACGCCCGGCTTGTTCGCTCCCGGCTTTTCGGCGTTGAGGCGACGATCAGTGTCGCGGCCCACCAGATCGAGCAGTTTCTCCTTGAGCGCGGCACGCACCTCGGCGGGATTGGACCGGTCGTTGACGCGGGCGTCCGTACGCAGCTCGTCAACCAGCTGGCCGGATGCCTCGGCACCGACATCGGCGAGCAGCAGGGTGTCCTCGACATCCTCCCAGTCCGCCTCGGAGAGGTTGTCCTTGGTCAGGATATTGAACAGCGCCTTGCCGAACGGATTGTCGGACTTGGCGAGCTTGGCCTTGAGGCGAGTCAGTCGCGAGCCGATGGATTCCGGGGTTTCGGATTTGGGCTGCGCGGGGGCCGTCGGGGCCTCAGGAGCTTCCGGGGTGACGGGCTCGGAAGCAGGCTCAGGCGTCGACTTGGAAGCCGGCTTCGGTTCCGTGTCGGCGATAAGGGAATCGGAAGTCTGCGATTCACCCTTCGATGACGGCGTTGCCCCGCCTGCAACGGTCTCGGCTCCGGCTTGGGATTCGGACTGAGACTCAGCCCGGGATTCGGTGGACGCCGCGGCGGGGGCGGCGGATTCGGCCTTCGATGAGGCCGGTTCCGATGCCGATGGTCCACTCTTGAAGGCCTCAGCCTTCGTTTCCTTCTCGGCCCGAGCCTTCGCCGCTTCCTCAGCTTCGGCCTCAGCGGCCAGTCGCGCGTCCGCCGCGGCCTTGGCATCGCGGGTCCGCTTGTCATCCGGGGCGGTCTGGCCCACCGCGCGGTCCAGATCGCGCCTGCGGGACTTGGACCACCACACACTCACGGCGATCAGGATGACCGCCACCACAATCACGCCGATAACGGCCAATACGGTATTCATATCCATAAGCCAAAGTCTATCCCGCGCCCGGAATCAGGGCACCGGCCAGACCCCGGAACCGACCGCCGCGCGGATACGCCCAATGGAGGCCGATTCCGCCCGCGGGCTAAGCTGAACGCTATGGCACATTCTTCACGTATGACATCGCTACAGCGGCGCGAGCAGCTCATCGAGGTGGGGCGTTCACTGTTCGCGGCCAAAGGGTTCGAAGCGGTGAGCGTCGAGGAGATCGCCGCGCATGCCAAGGTATCCAAGCCTATTGTCTATGAACATTTCGGCGGTAAAGAGGGTCTTTACGCGGTGATCGTGGACCGGGAGATGCGCGCGCTGACCACCACGCTCACCGAGGCGCTGGACAATCCGGACGTCCACCCGCGCCGCATCGTGGAGCGGACCGCGCTGGCGCTGCTCACATACATCGAGGAGAACGCGGAGGGCTTCCAAGTGCTGGTGCGCGACTCCCCCAGCACCGACCCGTCCGGATCGTTCAACTCGTTGCTGGGCGATATCTCACTGAGGGTCGAGGACATCCTCTCCGACACCTTCAAGCGACAGAAGCTGTCCGTCAGGGGCGTGCCGTACTACGCGCAGATGCTGGTGGGCATGACCGTATTCACCGGCCAGTACTGGGCGGACCGCCCGAAGGTGAGCAAGGAGCAGCTCGCGGCGTACATCGTGGATCTAGCGTGGCATGGCCTAAGCCGTCTGAATTCCAAGCCGCAGCTGCTGTTCGAGGGCGCGAAGGCCCGGAAGGAGGCAGAGCGTCGGCATAGGGATGACGCGGCGTCGCCGGAGGAATCGTCACGCCCGGCCGACGCGAAGTGCGGCGAACCGGACGAGCCGGACGGGTCCGAGCCCGCCGGACAGGGCGAGTCAGACGTCATACCTGAGGGCCCGGGCGAACCGGACGTATCCAACGAGACATCGCCCCGCACCGGACGGACGGCGAGGACAACGACGCGCGGGCCGGCGCGTAGGGACTAAAGTCGGTAGGCCAAAAGCAGTCAGCAGGAAGTAGTCGGCCGAGGGCTGCCGTCCAACAACAACAGCCGCCCGGCAGCCCGCTCCGGCCACAGGTGCATTCCCAAGTCCATTCCAAGCCGAACTCGGGGAAGATTCAGGGGATGCAGAACGTGCATTCAGGGCGCCAACTTGCGTAACGTCCTGCCGCGCCGGGCACCCAAGTGCTACGGTGTGAACAGTACAACGCACAACGATGAATTATGTGAGGACGACATACTGCTATGGCCAATACGGCAAAGACGCTCACCTTCGTGATCCCGGCATACAATATGGAGTCCTATCTCGACCGCTGCGTGAATTCGATACTCTCCGCCGCGAACACCCAGGACGTCGAGGTACTGATTGTGGACGACGGGTCCAAGGACGGCACGCTCGCCTACGCGCAGAAGCTCGAACGCACCAATCCTGGCGTGGTGCGCGCGATTCATCAGGAGAACAAGGGCCACGGCGGCGCGGTGAACACCGGCCTGGCGGCCGCGACCGGCATGTACGTCAAGGTGGTGGACGCGGACGACTGGGTGGACCCGCAGGCCATCGACACCGTGCTCGCCACGCTGCGAGCGCAACGCGAGACGAACGAGCCCATCGACATGTTGGTGACCAACTACGTGTACGACAAAGTGGCCAAACGTCACAAGCACACGGTGAACTTCCGGCGCGTGATGGACTCCGGCCGTGTGCTCGGCTGGGATGATCTGGGCACGTTCGGCCTCGCGCAGTACATCATCATGCATGCGCTCACCTTCCGCACACAGGTGGTGCGCGATTCCGGGCTCACGCTCCCGGAGCACACGTTCTACGTGGACTTCTACTACTCGTATCAGCCGTTCCCGTGGGTCAAGCGCATCCAGTATCTGGATGTGCCGTTCTACCACTACTTCATCGGGCGCGAGGGACAGAGCGTGCAGACGGATGTCATGATTCGCCGCGTGGATCAGTTGCGGCTCGTCAACCGTCTCATGACCGAGGCCACGCCCGAACGCGGCACGGTCCCGGACGGGCTGTACCGGTACATGATCCACTTCCTGTCCATCGAATCGTGCGTGACGTCCGTGTTCCTCATCCTGTCCCGCGACCCGGCGAACTACGAGAAAAAGCGTGAGCTGTGGGCCGCACTCGACGAGTACTCTCCGGCGATCGGACATGACGTGCGCGCCAAGATCATGTCCCGCGCGATCAATCTGCCCGGTTCCGCCGGGCGTTGGGCCGTGCGCAACGGATACACCATCGCCGAGAAGGTCGTCGGCTTCAACTGATTCCGTCCTCGAATCCGGATGGGGCGGCGGACGCAGAACCCGCGCGGACACCGCCCCTGCGGCAATCGCCCGCGTCACACCCAGCGGTCGGACATGGCGAAGCTGTTGTGCATCAGGTTGCTGGACGTGTACAGCACGCTGTCAAGCAGCTTGGCGGTGTGCTCGCGCAAATAATCAGCTGTGCGCTCGTTGGCAGCCTCCAGCACCGACGGCACGGCGCGCACGTCCTCGTCGCCATAGCCGCCCTCGGCCACCTGCGCATCCGTCTGTTCGACCAGACGATGGCCGAACGCGCGCACCAGCTCCGCATAATGCTCGATCGCGTTGCGCGTCTCGAACCAGTGGGCGTCCGCGATCACGGCGATGAGACGGTTCTCCCAATAGAGATTGCCGGTGGAGACCGTGGGCGTGGTGTCGCGCAGGTAGGCGGGCGTATCGTCAACGTTCGCATAGAACGGCGCGATTGTGGTGAACGGGCCGGAACCGAAGGAGACCCACATCACCGCACGACTGCACGCCGGGACGTACGGGCGCAGCTGAATGGCCACCATATGACCGGTGCGGTTCACACCGATCGGACGGTACCGGTGGCGTGATTCCGCCGTACCGGTCGTACCGTAGGGGTCGTACGGTGTGCCCTCGAAATGGGAGGACAGCAGAAAATCGACGTCCTCGAGGGTCACCTTGTCTTCCGGCACGCGGCACCACGGGATGTCGTCGGACTCGGGTGTGTATCGCGCGGCGGGCGAATCCCAGTCCTCGCCGGGGTTGAGATGACGCTGCATGTACCAGGCGCGCGGGGTGTTGTAGATGTGGTCCTTGGGCGTGGCGGTGCCGAAGACCTTGCGCGGGTTGAAACTGCCGGTTACGCCGGCGCTCGTCCCGGCAACGGCCCCGAAACCGGCGCTGTGGGAGTGACGGCCACCGGACACGGCGGGCGATCCCATCGCACGGTCAAGATGATGCTCGGCGATGAACTCGCGCAAATCCGCACTGCACATGTATTCGCGCTGTTTGCCGAACGCATCGGTCAGGTCGAAGTCGTCGATGCCCAGCTGGTTGGGGATGGTGGCATAGCAGTCGTCCGGCACACGGCGGGCGATCCAGTGGTGACCGCCAATCGTCTCGACGTACCAGATTTCGTCCACATCGGAGATGATCACGCCATTCGACTCGTACGTGCCGTAGGTCTCCAGCAGCTCGCCGAGCCGGGCAACGCCCTCGCGCGCGGTGGTGACGTACGGCAGGACGAGGGTGATGATGTCCTCCTCGCCGATGCCGCCGGGCTGTTCGGGGCGGTAGTCGTCGTCACCGGGCTCGCCCTGCGCCGGCTGCAGCTCGACCATCGGGTCGGCGGCGAGCACACGTTCGTTGACGGCGATGGTTTCGGTGGCGCTCATCGCCACGTTATGTTCGTTGGCGCCGGCCTCGGCCAGCACGCCACGGTTGTGCAGCACGTTCGGCGCGATGGTGTAGCGGCAGGGATTGTCCGGCAGGTCGATTTCGACGTGGCTCAGCACGCTGACGTAGTGGCGCGGCTGGTCATCCGGGTGGACCGCGATGAGACGCTTGGGATCATAGCGGCCGGAGCCGGAATCGTCGTCGCGGGCGATGATGGTGGAGCCGTCGTAGCTGGCGTTCTTGCCGATGAGGATGGTAGTGCATGACATGCGGCCCACTGTAGGCGACGGGATGGCCGGGAATCCGGACCGGGCACTGGACGGGGCGATCGTAACATTTAGGCTCTGTTAAACCAGAATTGGCATGGGCTAATCAACGAGAGTTCTGAATGGGTTGATTTCCTAGGGAAATCAACCTCACCGATTCGCCTCTTACGCCAAAGGTGGTTTAACAGAGCCAACATTTATCGCGGATGGTCGCGAAAATCGCCGCCATCCGTGCTACTGATCAATCATCAGGTGAATATCGAGGACGAAACTACGACCGCGCAAGCCTTCGCATCCACGCTCTGTGCCTTATCGTGCCAGTTCTTGCCTCGCCGATTACGCGGCCGAGTGCTGGGGGATAATGAGCAATCAACATCAAGCGCCATCATGCACAGGACCACGCACTGCGCAAGCTGTGATTCCCATATAATTCCCAGCTAATGCACACGCCGCACCGAGACTGATGGTGTTATATGTGAATCACGGCCGCAAAGCCCGCAATAATTGAACCTTCTTCTTCTCTTCCTCTTTCTTCTCCTTCAAAGCCCGGTTCCCGCCGGGCTTTGTTTGTTTGTGGCGCATATGGACAGGTGCGGAGGCGCAGATTGGGGTGCAATTCCATGATGGGTCTCAGCAATCCACCTGCCATTCGTTAAGGCCAGCCACCTCTCTCACGCTCCGAGCAAGACTGTCACAAGACTGTCACAAGACCGTCGCAGGACTGTCGGATTTCGACGCTTCGGTGACGGTTCTCAACGCAAGAGTGTCGGTTTTCGTTACTTGACTGTCGGATTTCGTACGTATGCCGTACGAAATCCGACAGTCTTACGTCGAGGTCCGACAGTCAGGTGTCGAAATCCGTCACCGAAGCGTCGAAATCCGTCACCGAAACGACGAGAACCGACAGTTTGCGGCAATCTTGTGGCAGTCTTGCTCGGAGAGCACAGTCCAAGGCTCCGCGGAATACAAGAAAGGCACCGGCGTCAAACCGATGCCTGAGAGGTAGCGAGCATCTGCGCTCATGTTGTCCAATGTTGTCTCGGAAGGCAATTAGCAGCTAAGAAAATTCAGGGATAATCAGGGATGAGACGCGATTGGCAAAAACAAGAAAAACCCTTGGACCTCAATGATTCCAAGGGTTTCAAGGAGAAACAAGAAAGGCACCGAGCAAAGCCGATGCCTTAAGTGTGCCCCCTGTGGGATTCGAACCCACAACCCACGACTTAAAAGGACGCTGCTCTAACCGTTGAGCTAAAGGGGCAACAGCACTAAGATACACGCGGGCTCCAGACATTGTCTAGTCCGGCGTTGCGTATCACCTCGCTCACACGTCAGCCACACGTCAATCGAACATCTAGTGATCCGTCTCACTAATAATTGAGGGGTAGAGTTTCTCCTCTAACGAGGAGGTTACCAATGAAGCTGACTGGGGAGAGACAGAAGCTGGACCCCTCAATTATTAGTGAGACAGACCACTAGTATGCCACGTCAGAAATTCGTTTATTAATTCCCTACCCCTCAGACCCGCTTCGCGGGCCGGTTCCCCTAACAAGGGGAGCCAAAAATATAATCAACGAATTAATGACGCGGCATACTAGTATGCCACGTCAGAAGTTCGTTGATTAATTCACTACCCCCTCAAACCAGCTTCGCGGGCTAGCTCGTCCTGCAATCACGGACGCACTTCGCGCGTGTTCTGCTGGCTTGCCTGCCGGCTTGCATGTTGCCGGCAAATAGCTCCGCTGTCTGTTTCACGGCAACGTCCTGACGAAGGGAGCCAACGATATAATCAACGAACTTCTGACGTAGGCCACTAACAATCCGTCAATCACCAGTCGGGCTCTCGGACTCAAAGCACGGACGCACACCCTCAACGGAATAATCCCAGCGGAATGTCCCCAGTGCCACTACATGGCACCGCCCTGTGACCCACATCGCACCCGCATCGTGTATCGCCTCTGGCGAATGATGGCCCCTACAGACTACGCTGGGCACCATGAATGAATCCATTGCCTGGAGCAATCCGCTGCGCGATTCGCGCGACCTGCGACTGCCCCGCATCGCCGGACCTTGCAGTCTCGTCATCTTCGGCGTCACGGGCGACCTGTCGCAGAAGAAACTGCTTCCCGCCGTCTACGATTTGGCCAACCGCGGCCTGCTGCCGCCCAGCTTCGGTCTGACCGGTTTCGCCCGCCGCGATTGGACGCAGGAGCATTTCATCGAATTCGTCAAAGCCGCCGTACAGGCCCATTGCCGCACGCCATTCAAGGAATCGACTTGGAAGAACCTCGCGGCCGGCATCCGGTTCGTTCGCGGCACGTTCGACGACGCGGAGGCCTTCGAACGTCTGAGCGCCACCGTGCAGGAACTCGACCGCGACCGCGGCACGCGCGGCAACCACGCCTTCTACATGTCCGTGCCTCCGCGCGCCTTCCCGGTGGTGGCCAAGCAGCTCGCCGCCTCGGGACTGTCCCGCTCGTCCGAGGGCGCGTGGCGCCGCGTGATCATCGAGAAGCCGTTCGGCCACGACCTCGCCAGCGCCAAGGAGCTCGACCATGTGGTCTCCGAGGTGTTCGACCCGAGCTCGGTGTTCCGCATCGACCACTACCTCGGCAAGGAGACCGTGCAGAACCTGCTGGCCCTGCGCTTCGCCAACGCGATGTACGAGCCGATCTGGAACGCGAACTACGTCGATCATGTGCAGATCACGATGGCCGAGGACATCGGCATCGGCGGACGAGCCGGCTACTATGACGGCATCGGCGCCGCACGCGACGTGATCCAGAACCACCTGCTGCAGCTCATGGCCTTGACCGCCATGGAAGAGCCGGTGAGCTTCACCGCCAAGGATCTGACCGCCGAAAAGACCAAGGTGCTCTCCGCCGTTCGTCTGCCCAAGGATCTTTCGCTGCATACCGCGCGCGGCCAATATGCCAGAGGCTGGCAGGGCTCGCACGAAGTCGTCGGGTATCTGGAAGAGAAAGGCATCGACCCCAAGAGCACCACGGAAACGTATGCCGCCATCGAGCTGGACATCGATACCCGCCGTTGGGCCGGCGTGCCGTTCTACCTGCGCACCGGCAAGCGCCTGGGCAAGCGCGTGACCGAGATCGCAGTGGTGTTCAAGCGCGCGCCGCATCTGCCGTTCGAGCAGACCGCCGTACGCGAGCTCGGCAAGAACGCCATCGTGATTCGCGTGCAGCCGGACGAGGGCGTGACCATGCGCTTCGGCGCCAAAGTGCCCGGCGGCACCACGATGGAGGTCCGTGACGTGAACATGGACTTCAGCTACGGCCGCTCCTTCACCGAGAACTCGCCCGAAGCCTATGAGCGACTGATTCTGGACGTGCTGCTCGGCGATCCGCCGCTGTTCCCGACCACCGAAGAGGTGAACCTGAGCTGGGAAATCCTCGATCCGATTGAAGAATTCTGGTCCACGCTCGGCCAGCCGCAGCCCTATCGTTCGGGAACCTGGGGCCCGGCCGAAGCCGACGAGATGCTGGCGCGCGAAGGCCGTCACTGGAGGATGCCATGATCATCGATCTGCCCAATACCCGCACGCGCGAAATCGCGCATAAGATCGAACAGCTGCACGAGGAACGCGGCGAATCCGCCACCGGACGCGTGCTGACGCTGCTGATCGCCACGGATGACAGCGAGCTCGAGCACGCGCTGGAGATCGCCAACGCCGCCAGCCGTGAGCACCCCTGCCGAGTCATCGCAATCGTGCCGGATACCGAACATCATGACGACGGCGACGCGAATGACGCCGACCATGCCGGCGTGGAAGCTTCTGACAACAGCGCCGGCGCGAAGCCGATGGAGAAGACCGATAACCCGGCGATCGACCTTACCGACGGCCCTGCTGAGTCGAATCTCAACGCCCAGGTGCGGTTCGGCGCGGACGCCGGTGCTGGAGAAATTATCATTCTCCGCCCGCGCAACGGGCTGATCAACCACCCGGATACGCTGGTCATCCCACTGCTCGTGCCGGATGTGCCCGTGGTGGCGTGGTGGCCGACGAATCCACCGTCCAACCCATCCAAGGATCTGATGGGCGCGATGGCCCGCAGCCGCCTCACCGATGCAATGCGCTCCAACAATCCGGAAGCCACCATCGAACGCCTGCGCCGCAATTGGACGGCAGAGGACGTCGATCTCTCATGGACGCGTCTGACCGTATGGCGTGGTCTACTGGCCTCGATGCTCGACCAGCCGCCGCACCTGCCGATCACCGCCGTGAAGGTGAGCGGTCCCAAGGAATTCCTGCCGATGGATCTCCTGTGCGCATGGCTGCGGTTGAAGCTGGGCGTGAATGTGGACGTCGAGTATGTGAATGACGCCGAAGCCGTGACCGGCGTATACCTGACTCGCTCGGACGGCGTGGTTTCGCTGGAACGCCCGTACGAGGATCAGGCGCTGATTTCGATGCCCGGCCAGACACCGCAGGCGATTTCCGTGCCCGTGCGCACCATCGAGGATTGCCTGACCGAGGAGCTGCGCCGTATCGACCCTGATGAGGTGTACGCCGAGGTCATCAATGAAGGCTGGGATCTGATTCGGCACTGATTCGGCACTAATTCCATCGACTCTGCCGCAGATGAATCGGCCGCACAATCGGCAACTACGAGCCGGTTCGTGGGTATCTGTACTTGCAGGAAACCTCGCGGACCGGCTCTTCTGTTTCATGAGCATGGCGCAGCGCCAACAACCGTCATGACCGCTATGAGTCGCCACTGAGAGAGAAACTATCGAGTGGTTTAATGAAGGAGCATCACATGGCAAATCGCAGACTCATCGTCTATCCGAATACCGATCTGATGATTCAGGCCGGTGCGCAGCGCTTGGTATTGACGCTGCTCGACCTGCTCGCCGAGCGTCTGCCGGATGGGAAGCGCCGCGAGCGCGTGGATGTTGCGCTTTCCGGCGGCTCGGCTGCGAAGCCACTGGGTTTGGTGCTTGACGACCCGCTGTCGGCTTCGATCGACTGGACGCGCGTGCATTTCTGGTTCAGCGACGAACGTTTCGTGCCGGCCGACAGCGCGGATCGCAACGCTGTGGCCGCTCGTCGGTTGCTGCTCGACCAATTGGTGGCTGAGGGTAAACTGCCCGAATCCAATATCCATGAGATGCCGGCCGATGTGCGCTCCGCTGATGATATTGCGGCTGCGACCGCCGCCGCATCCGGCGACGACGAGGAGGCGCGCGCGGCCGCAGACGTCGCCAACGATGCTCTGCTGGACGCCGCCGCCCGCTCCTATGAGTCCAAGCTCATTCGCGAACTCGGCCCTGAGCCGGTCATCGATCTGATGATTCTGGGCATGGGACCGGACGGTCATTACGCGTCGCTGTTCCCGGCCTCCTCCGGGCACCACGAGGTGCTGGTGCGCAATCGTCTGACGGTAGGCGTCAGCCACTCTCCCAAGATGCCGCCGTTGCGCGTGTCTCTCACCGCGCCGCTGATCGCCCGCTCCCGTCACACCTGGTTCTTCTCGGCAGGTGCGGGGAAGGCCGATTCCTTGGCGCATGTGTTCGCCGCGCCTACTGATGGCGATGGCCTCACTGGCGACCCGGAGTATCCGTCGTCGTTTGCCGGCGGCGTGGACGAGTTCGTCTGGTTCTCCACCGAAGAGACCGTGGTGAAGCTCTGAACCGACGAACTGAAGCGGCATGCCGAAGCCGCCGCATACCAAAAAAGGCTTAGGACGGCCCACTGGGCCGTCCTAGATTCTCTCCCGTTTGGCTATCGCCAAACCCGAACCGGCCGCCCGGTTCACCTCCGGCCCCAGCAATTATGGACTCGCTCTACGAGCGAGGCTCAACGTTGGCTCGGCGGCAAACCGCCTCGCACCGAAGAAGGCCGGACGGCCCACTGGGCCGTCCTAAGCCTGAGATTGAGGAGTATTACTCCTCAATCTCAGGCTTGCCCTCTTCGGCCCACAACGTGTGGAACACGCCGGGCTTGTCTACGCGGCCGTAGGTGTGGGCACCGAAGAGGTCGCGCTGGGACTGGGTCAGGGCGGTGGGCAGGCGCTTGGAGCGCAGGCCGTCGTAGTAGGCCAGCGAGCTGGAGAACACCGGGGTCGGAATGCCGGCCTCGACGGCCTTCATAATCACGCGACGCCATGCATCCTGGGATTCGCCGATGATCTTCTCGAAGTACGGGTCGAACAGCAGGCTCTCCGGCGGGTTGTCGCCCTTGAAGGCCTCGGTGATGCGGTCGAGCAGGAACTGGGCGCGGATGATGCAGCCACCGCGCCAAATGCGGGCCACCTCGGACAGGTTGATGTCCCAGCCGTACTCCTTGGCGCCGTCCTGAATCTCGTTAAGACCCTGCGCGTAGGCCACCACCTTGGAGGCGAACAGCGCCTTGCGCACGTCCTCCACGAACGCCGCACGGTCCTCGCCCTCCAGCGCGATGGTCTTGTTCGGACCGGCCAGGCCCTCGCGCTGGGCGGCTTCACGCAGCTCGCCGTGCGACGACAGGGCGCGGGCGAACACGGCCTCACCGATGGAGGCCACCGGGGAACCAAACTCCAGACCGGTCTGCACAGTCCAAGTACCGGTGCCCTTCATGCCAGCGTGGTCAACCACCACATCCACGAACGGCTTGCCGGTCTCGGCGTCCTTGTGGTGCAGAATCTCGGCGGTGATCTCGATGAGGTAGGAATCAAGATCGCCCTTGTTCCACTCCTCGAACACGTCGCCAATCTCTTCGGCGTCCATGCCCAAGCCGCGGCGCAGAATGTCGTACGCCTCGCCAATCACCTGCATATCGGCGTATTCGATGCCGTTATGCACCATCTTGACGAAGTGGCCGGCGCCGTCGGTGCCGATGTGGGTCACGCACGGCTCGCCATTGACCTTCGCGGCGATCGACTCAAGAATCGGGCCAAGCGTCTTCCAGGACTCCACGGTGCCACCGGGCATCAGGGACGGGCCATTGAGCGCTCCCTCCTCGCCGCCGGACACACCGCAGCCCACGAAGTGGAAGCCCTTGGCACGCACTTCCTTCTCGCGCTTGATGGTGTCCTTGAAGAAGGAGTTGCCGCCATCCACGATGATGTCGCCCGGCTCGAACACCTCTTCGAGCTGCTCGATCACGGCGTCGGTTGGCGCACCGGCCTTGACCATGATGATGGCGGTGCGCGGGCGCTTCAGCGAAGCCGCGAACTCCTCCAGCGTCTTGGTCGGCACGAAGTCGCCCTCGGTGCCGTGCTCCTCCATCAGCTTCTCGGTGCGGGAGTAGTGACGGTTGAACAGGGCCACCGTGTTGCCGTGGTGGGCCAGATTACGGGCCAGATTGGAGCCCATCGCAGCCAGTCCGATGACACCGATATTTGCAGTAGCTTCGGCCATATGCCTTGCCTTTCTTGACCGTAGGACGCCCGCGAGCGCCCTGTGAATCGGCGACGTGCGCGCAGATGGCCCGCCTGGCCGCCGACGTCCCCTTTCGGAGACCCGGATTTCGTTCAAACACTGCCAGTCTATCGTTCGGCATGACGCGATGCACGGCACGTCTTACGCTGCCCGCGTATTGGTCGCGCGGGATGAGGAATGAGGGATGAGACAGGCGACCTTGCATGCAGACGTCCGCCATGCAGGTGTCCGCCATGCAAGCGAGCCGGCATGCAGACAGCCGGTCCGCGGACGGCCCTCACCACCGATACCGTGCGCGCGACCGTAAGCACCGCGGACGACCATCACACTGGGGTCGCGCGCACGTCATCGCCGCGACAAAGATGGGCACCAGGGACGGGCCACCGCACTGGCGGCCACATACGCGACGCCCGACGCGCTCAGGGGCAACCTACCTCCGCTACATGAGGCCGGCCTTGGACGGGTCGATGTTCATGGTCTGGAAGCGCTCGGCCATGTAGTCGTTGCCGAAATGCTCGCCGAACCACATGGCGGCCGGGGAATCCTGCGGCTGGCCGGCGATGCGCCCGTACCAGCAGTCCAACGCCATCAGCGTGAATACGATGTCAATCACCATGAGCACGGCGCACACCGTGGTCAGCGAATAGCGCACCTTCCAAGGAATGCGGTTGATCAGCGCCAGCATGCGCGGCAGCAGCCATCGCACCCATACCACGCCGATCAATCCCCAGAAGAACATGTACTTGCCCGATGTGCGGCCGTCGATGGAGAGCCACTGGCCGGTGTAGTCCCATGCGGTGATGCCGAACGCCACCTCCATGAACCAGCTGGTGGCGTATTCGAACGCGCCGCCGATCACCGCGGAGGCGCAGAAGATCAGGAACGGGTTGGCCTTCCACAGTCGGTTCAGGCAAACGGTCACCAACACCGCGCCGCAGCCGTAAATCGGCGAGAACGGGCCCCACAGCAGTCCCGCACGGTCCTGCAGCTCGCCGTGGTACAACGCCATGTGGTAGATCGTCTCGATGGCGAGGCCGCCCACCGACGCAATGGTGAACAGCCAGAAGATATTGAAGAAATCCAGCTGTATGTAGCCTTTGCCGGACTGGTCGCGACCCAGCATGCCCGCAGCCACCGCGGATTCGTAGTCGTCGCGTTCGTCCATGCGCCTGAGTGCCCGTTGCAGCCGGCGTTCCTCGCGCAGCGACGGGTCCGCCGTCACCGAAATCACGATGAGTATGATCATCTGGATGCCCGGCATCACGATGTTCCAGCCGAGGCCCTGCAGCGCCAGCGACAGCATGCCGTCGGCCAAGGTGAGCGGCATGAGCACGTACGCCCATCGAGCCGCGTATCGACGGCGGTTGCGCACCAACAGAATGCCGAAGACGGTCAGGCACACGGCGTTGACGATCAGCACCACCGCATGCAGCGACGTGAGGATGAACGTCAGGCTCATGGCGTCGACGTGGACCCGACCCTCGAGGATCTCGCGCAGGGAATACACGGTGGACAGTACGAGAATCGGCAACGTGGCGAGGCCGTCGAGCAGCACGAGCACGCCGTAGACCCGCGCAAGGATCGGCAAACGTTTGGCATCGAGGTCCAGATCCGCGCCGTCCAGCTCCGCGGCTGCGAGTTCCGCTTCGAGGGCCGATTCACTGCCCGGGTTGACGACAGCGGCACCGGCAGCGGCGTCAACGGCGTTATCGACGGCGGCCGCTTCGGCGGCATGATCCTCGCCGAGTTTCCCGGACGTGTGATCGGTCATAGCGCACCCCTTCTAGTACGTACCGTTCAGGCCTTTTCCATTGTGGCATGTCCCGTGGCTTGCAGCATGACTCGCTCTGCGACACTCATGGCCGACACGCCCAAGACGACCGCCACTGGGCAAGACGCCCACAGCGCCCATCCATCCCAATCGCGCCCCCCTTCGTATGCGACCGCTTTCAGGAAACATCCAAAAACCATCCAGAGACTCTTGCCGGAAGTCGCAGGGACCCTTGCGCACTGCCCAAGGCCCCTTTGCAGCGGCAGCGGTGTACTTGAACCATCAACAAACCAGCGAACGCATGACGGGCGCCCACCGCAAGCGCGGGCCGTCTCCGTCATGCACTGCGAAAGGAACGGCCATGACCAGTACATCCCTGTCCGGCAAGCGGCGGACGTCACATCGTCAGACCCATGGCGGCAACGACGAGTCCCGTACGGATTCATCCAAGGCGCGACGCATCGCGCAGCTGCCGCTCGGCAAGGCCGCCGCCGCTGCGGCCGCGATATCTCTCGTCACCGGTTTCGGCTACGGCATGGCCGGCATGGCCATCGCCGCCAACCTCGGTATCGGCTCCGGTACCGCCGCAACCGCCGGCGAACAATCCGGCGCCGCCGGCGGCATGGGCGGCGCGAACACCATGAGCTACGACTACACCGGCTCCTATTCGGGCGCACTGACCGCCGATGGCGAGGAGGTCACGTCGGACGGCGAGACCACCGAGGCCACCTCGTCCGACCAGAACACCACGCTGACGCAGAACGGCGGCACACTCACCCTGACCGACGCCACACTCAACAAATCCGGCGATTCCGACAACGCCGACAACAACAACTTCTACGGCACCAACTCCGTCTCACTGACCGTCGGCGAGGATTCCAAGACCATCATCTCGGGCTCCTCCCTCAACGCCTCGAGTTCGGGCTCGAACGCCATCTTCGCCACCGACTCGGGCACCGTGCTGGCCAACGACGTCACCATCAACACCACGGCCGCAAATTCGCGCGCCCTTGACGCCACCTACGGCGGTACGATCCTGGCGAGCGCCGTCACCGGCACCACCAAGGGCGACCACAGCGCCACCATCGCTACGGACCGCGGCGGCGGATCGATCTCCGCCACCGATTCCACGCTTTCGACCGCGGGCTCCGGCTCGCCGCTGCTCTACTCCACCGGCAACGTGCAGGTCTCAGGCGTCACCGGCACCTCCACCGGCTCGCAGATCGCGGGTATGGAAGGGTTGAACACGATCCTCATCAAGGATTCCGAACTGACCAGCACCATCACGGATAAAACCGCCAGCGACCCGGTGGCCAACGGTGTGATCATCTACCAGTCGACCTCGGGCGACGCGGAGGCCTCCACCGGCGAGCATGCCACCTTCCAGGCCGCGGATTCCACGCTGAAGTCCGCGATCCAGTCCGGCTCGATGTTCTACTTCACCAACACCACGGCGGATGTGGTGCTGTCCGACACCACGCTCGACTTCGACTCGTCCAAGGCGGCGCTGATCACCGCCGCCGGCAACGATGCGAACAGCTGGGGACAGGCCGGCTCGAACGGCGCCACCGTGGTGTTCACCGGCCGCAACCAGACGCTGAAGGGCACGGTGAGCGCGGACACCATCTCGTCGGTCACGCTCAACCTGCTGGAGGGCTCGAGCTGGACCGGCTCGGCTTCGATCACCGAGAACGCCAACGCCACCGACGAGACCACGACGGACGCGCCGGTGACCGTGAATGTGGACGGCACCTCTACGTGGACGGTCACCGAGGACACGACCGCGTCCGCGCTCAACGTGGCATCCGGCGGCAAGGTGGTGGATGAGGACGGCAAGAGCGTGACCATCGTGGCCAATGGCAAGACCGTGGTCAAGGGCGACAGCTCGCTGACCGTGACCGTCACCGGCGACTACGGCACCACGCTGCCCGATGCCGCCACCGGGGAGGACACCGAGCTGGATACCGACCTCATCGACCGGTCCGATTTCGACGACCAATTCGGCACCTCCACGACGTGGAGCATGTAGGCTCTCCGCGCCGATCAGGCCGACCGAAGAGACCCGACCTGACTGGCGAGAAGCCCATCGGACCGACCCGCATATCGAACTTCCCATCCGGCCCAGCCGGCCGGACCAGGCAAACCCACCCCATCAATCAATCTCATCAGCCGCACAAACGGCGGCGCACCGAAAGGAATCATCATGACCACCGACAACACCAACAACACCAACATCCCCGACAACAGCATGAACCGTCCCCTCGCACAGGGCACTCCCGGTTCGTCCGCCGTCCCGGCAAACGGCACAGCAAATAGTTCTGCGAGCGGACGGACCACCTCGGCGGCGCCAGCAGGGTTGTCCGGGCTGTCTGGACAGGCCTCTTGGCAGGCCGACGGGCGTTCTGCCGGAGAATCCGGGCCGGGCCAGTCTGCGGCCGGACCGGCCCAAGTCAATCAGGCCGATCCGGCCACTGGACGCCCCACCGCCCAAACAGTCGGTCAGGGAATCCCCGGGACGTACACTGCACCGGCCCAGCCGAACAACAATGCCAATGTGTACTGGCAATCTGCAGCTGCCGCAGCGCCTGTGGCACCGGCCGTTCCGGGAAGCGGTGATGGCCCTGCCAGCGCGACGGCCGGCTTCTCCGGCAAGGCCATCGCGCTGATTGTGGGCATCAGCTTGGCATGCGGATTGGTGGGCGGTCTCGGAGGTGGGCTGGCTTACGGCGCAATCGCCGGCACCGGCTCTTCCTCATCCAGCAACAGCCAGCAGATGCAGATGCCCGGCGGATCATCCTCAGGCCACGGCGGCATGGGCGGCCAAGGATTCGGCCCGTCCGGCAATGGCGGACAATCCGATGGGCAGAGCCTGCCGGGAGGCCAGTCCGGACAATCGGATGGCGACAGCTCATCCGGAGAATCCACCGATTCGCAGTCCTCCGGCAGTGACGGCCAGTCCGGAACCATGCCGCAGGCTCCCGGCGGGCAGTTGGGTTCCGGCTCGGGCTCCGGGGCTGCCGGCTCCTCAAACGGCCAATCGGACCAGTCCAGCCAGCTGGACGGCACCTCCGCCGATTCCGACACCATCGAAAGCTGACCTCCGGCCGACCAATGGCGTCCCTACACGGCGTAGGGGGTCGTCCACCGTGTAGGGATTACCCCACCATGTAGGGATTTGCCCACCGTGTAGGGAACACAATCTTCACATCCGCAGAATTCCGCCATTTTGCATCCCTACATCATGGGGAAATCCCTACACGGTGTAAAGTTCCCTACACGGTGGGACGTTCCCTACATGGTGGAGTGCCGTCCACACCGTGCGAACGCCCCTACCGGCCATGACTTGACTGCCGCACGCCGTGTGTAACATCACCTCCGAACGCCCCGAACCAGCTAAGGCCGGTTTGCCGCGTATCACATCACATCATTCACACCCCATCGATTCCATCCACAACCACAAATTAGTCAGACTGCCCAGCGGCGCACGATATGCCGCTGGGCAGTCTGCGTTTTCGCGTGCAATTTCCCGGCACCGCGCTACGCTACTTACGGCGTAGCGCTACGGTTATCGTATCGCTACGGAAAACGTAGCCCTTGACTGACAGGCATGGCACAAAGCCGCCAACCACAACCAACCAACCAACACAAGCCGGGAGTATGCAGTGCGCAATATCTTCAAGGTCTTCAAGCGGGACGTCCTGCGCCTGCTCAAAGTGCCGACCGCATGGGTAATCCTGTTCGGCATGGTGTTCATCCCGCCGCTGTACTCCTGGTACAACATCGTGGGCTTCTGGAACCCCTACGGCAACACCAACGGCATCAAAGTGGCCATCGCCAACAACGACGCCGGCACCGACAACGCCCTCATCGGCAAGCAGAACCTCGGCGACCAGATCGTGGCCCAGATGAAGCAGAACACCCAGCTCGGCTGGACCTTCGTCGATCAGGCCGAGGCGATGGACATGGTGGAATCAGGCAAGGCCTACGCCGCCATCGTCATCCCCAAAAGCTTCTCCGACGACCTCGCCGGCGTGGTGACCGGCGGCAGCGACCGCCCCACGCTGGAGTACTACGTCAACGAGAAAGCCAACGCCGTGGCACCCAAGGTCACGGACGTGGGCGCCTCCACGCTGGACCGCACGGTCAACTCCACGTTCGTCTCCACCGTGTCCAAGGTGCTCACGGACACCATCAACCAGGCCGGCGACAAGGCCATCGCCAGCACCGACCAGACCAAGGGCAAGGCGCTCAACGCCCTGAGCGAGGCCTCCGGCGACGTCCAGTCCACGCGCGACACCATCGCCAAGCTCAACACCGCGCTCGACAAGGCACCCACGCAAACACGCACGGCACGCGAGGCCATCGAGGACGCACGCAAACTCGGCCTCGACGCCGCACAGGGATTGGCCGGCACCTCCAAACTCATCGGCACCACGCAGAACAGCGTAACCGACTTCGTCGTGAACACCTCCGGCACCATCGACCAAGGCTCCAGCCTGCTCAGCCAGGCTGCGAACAAGGCCAACCAGAGCGTGGGCACGGTGACCGGCGCCATCAACTCGGCCAACCAGCAGGTAGGCGGACTGATCAACACCGCCACGGACATCAACGAGGCCAACGCCGAAATCATCGCCCAGCTGCAGGCACTGCCGAACGCGGATAAGGAGCCACTCAAGTCGGTCATCGACAAGCTGGCGGACCGTAACAGCCGGCTGGCCGGCACGCTGGGCAATCTGAGCAGCCTCAACACCACCATCGGCAACGCCGCGACGCACACGCAGGGACTCGCCGACAACCTCAACAGCGCCACGCAGACCACCATCGGCGCGATGGGTGACGCCCGCAAGACGATGGTCTCCGGCGCGTTGCCGCAACTCAACAGCGGACTCAACACGCTGAGCACCACCGCGGGCGTGCTGTCCAACGGCATCACCTCGCAGGACTCGCTCATCGACCAGTCAAAGAAGGTTCTGGACCAACTTGACAGTGCAGTGTCCTCTACCAAAACCGCGCTGAAGGACACGGACAACGCGCTGGCGAGCGTGCAGGACAAGCTCTCCACCCTCGCCACGGACATCAAGGCGCTGTCGATCTCCAGCACGTTCAGTGCGCTTATGGACACCGACGGCAAGCTGGATGCCGCCAAGATCTCCAATTTCATGCTCTCCCCCACCGTGATCAGCGAGAAGACGCTCTATCCGGTCAGCTCATACGGCTCGGGCATGGCGCCGCTGTTCACCGCGCTGGCGCTGTGGGTGGGCGCGTTCGTGCTGGTGGTGATTCCCAAGATCGAGACGGACAGCGAGGGCATCGACGGGCTCACCCCCACGCAGGGGTATCTGGGCCGTCTGATGCTGCTGTCCGTGCTGGCCGCCACGCAGGGCGTGGTCACGGGCATCGGCAATCTGGCGCTCGGCATGCAGTGCGCGAACATCCCCGTGTTCCTCCTCACCTGTCTGATCACCTCGCTGGTGGATATGTCATTCATCTTCGCGATGGCCACCACGTTCATGCATGTGGGCAAGGGCCTGTGCGTGGCTCTGGTGATCCTGCAGGTGCCAGGCGCGTCCGGACTGTACCCCATCGAAATGATGCCGGGCTTCTTCCGCGCCATCTACCCGCTGCTGCCGTTCACCTACTCGATCGACGCCATGCGCGAGGCCATCGCCGGCTTCTACGACGGCAACTGGTTCCACTACATCGGCAAGCTGCTCATCTTCGCGGTGCTCGCCTTCCTGCTGGGCTTGGTGGCACGCCCGCGTCTGGCGAACCTCAACCGCCTGTTCGCGCGGGAGATCGAGGAGAGCGACATCATCATCGGCGAGAAAGTGCATCTGCCCGGCAACGAATACCGCATCACGCAGGCCATCGCCGCACTGGCCGACCACGAGGACTACCGTCACGCCATCGAACGGCGTGCGGCAACGTTCCAGCGTCATTACCCGCGTCTGCTCACCGGCGCGCTGGTGGCCGGGTTCGTGGTGCCTGCCACGCTCATCATCGTGTTCTCGCTGACCGCCAGCGAGAAGATCGTGGTCATGGCCACCTGGCTCGCGTGGGTGATCATCATCATCGGATTCCTGATGGTCGTGGAGTTCATGCGTGACTCGATCCGACGCCAGACCGAGCTCGGCAACCTGTCCGACGAGTCGATTCGCGCGATGCTGTACGGGCATCGGGCAGGAGCCGGACATGCGGCGCGCAAGACCGTGGGGCTGGTCGGCGCAGCGGTGGCCGTAGGCGGGGCAGTCGCCGCGGCCGGCAATACCGCCGAAGTCGCTGACGCCAGCAACGCTGGCAATGAACCCGGCGACACGACCGGCGACATAAAAAGCAACGCCGCCGACGCCGCTGAAACCGTACGCATCACGCCATCGCCGCTGCATCAGAAGGAAGGAAGGCACGCACGATGAAGACGATCTGGAAGCTGTTCATCGGCGATATCAAGCGACTGACCAGCAACGTGGTCTCCATCATCATCGTGATCGGACTGGTGATGATCCCGGGTCTGTTCACCTGGTTCAATGTGGCCGCCTGCTGGGACCCGTTCTCCAACATGAAGAATCTCAAGTTCGCGGTGGCGAACGTGGATGAGGGCTACAAATCCGACCTGATCCCCCTCAAGATGACCGTCGGCGACCAAGTGGTCAACGCCCTGCGCGCCAACAGCCAACTCGACTGGACGATCACCACCAAGGAAGACGCCATCGAGGGGGCGAAATCCGGCAAGTACTACGCGGCCATCGTGATTCCGAAGTCCTTCAGCAAGGACATGATGACCTTCTTCTCCAGCGACGCCAAGAACGCACAGCTCACCTACTACCGCAACGAGAAGAAGAACGCGCTGGCCCCGAATCTGCTCAACGAGGGCGCCGACGAGGTCGCGGCCGAGATCAACACCACGTTCGCCAAGACGATCACCTCCTCCGCCCTGGAGATCGCCTCTTCTCTGGCCAACCAGCTCGATGAGCCGGAGGCCAAGGAGAAGCTGGCCAACTTCAACACGAACATCACCGATTTCGCCGCCCGTCTCAACGACACGGCGGATATGCTCGGCACATACGATTCACTGGCCGAATCGGCGCAGCTGCTGCTGGACACATCGAACGGCCTCATCGCGCAGGCCTCGGATTCGGCCGAGCAGGCGGGCAAGGACCTGTCCGGGGCCAAGGACGGCGTCACCGATGTGGCCGGCGCGCTGCAGACCACCACATCGGCCATGACCGAGGCGCTGCAGACCAGCGCGAACAGCTTCGGCGCGGTCTCCGATTCCATCGACTCGCTGTACGATGACGCGGCCGCCGGCGCCTCCACCGCGGCGAGCGAGCTGGACAGTCAGGCGGCGGCCGTGGGCGAGCAGATCGCGCACTACACGGAAATCCGCAACACGCTGGCCGGCATTCTGGGCGACGACGCACTGACCGTGCGTATGCTGGACCGCTCGATCGCCCGTCAGACCAAGCTGCAGAACGCGCTGACCGGCGCTGCGGACAAGATCCGTCAAAGCAACCAGAACGCGCAGGACCAACGCGAGCAGGTCAAGGAGCTCGCCGCGCAGGCCAAGGAGAGCGTGGAGGGTGTCAAAACCGACTTCGCTGAGAACGTGAAGCCGCAGATCGAGTCGTTGTCAGGCTCGGTGAAGGACGCGGCCGGACTGCTGAACAGCAACGCCGACCAGCTCAAAGGCACGCTGGGCGAGCTCAAGGATTCGTCGGCCGACGCAGGTTCCATGCTCAAGGACGCGCGTACCACGCTCGCCAAGGTGTCATCCAAGCTGCGCACGGCGGCCGACGAACTGAACTCGTTCACCGGCAAGCTGGGCGAAGCGCTCGACACCGGCGACATGGGCATGGTCAAGGACGTGTTGGGCTCCGACCCGGAGACGCTGGCCGGCACGCTGGCCGCACCGGTGCAGCTCAAACGCAAGGCCGTCTTCCCGGTGGCCGACTTCGGCTCGTCGATGGCACCGTTCTACACGCTCATCCCGCTGTGGGTGGGGTCCCTGCTCATGGTGGTGACCCTGAAGACCACCGTCTCGCGCCGCATCCGCCGCGAACTGGGCGACCCGCGCCCGCATCAGCTGTATCTGGGCCATTACGGGGTGTTCGGGCTGATCGCGCTCATCCAGGCCACGGTCTCGCTCGGCGGCGACCTGCTGTTCCTGCATGTGCAGGCCGTGCATCCGATGCTGTTCATGCTCTCGGGATGGCTGTCGGCGCTGGTGTACTCGTTCTTCATGTACACGATGGTGGTGAGCTTCGGCAACGTGGGCAAGGCCATAGGCGTGCTCATGCTCATCGTGCAGATCACCGGCGCGAACGCCGCCTACCCGGTGCAGATGCTGCCCGACTTCATCTCGAAGCTCCCCCCCGTACTGCCGATGAGCCATTCGGTCACGATGATGCGCGCGGCCATCGCCGGCATCTACGACATGGATTACTGGAAGGCCACCGGAATGCTGCTGGCGTTCATCCCACCGCTGCTCCTGCTCGGCCTGCTGCTGCGCAAGCCGCTGGTCAGGTTCAACCAGTGGTATGTGGCCAAGGTGGAGAGCACGAAGGTGCTGAGCTAGTCGGACAAGCCACGGCCAACGACGGAATCACGAGAAGAGTACGAGAAGAAGGACATATGGAAACGGCATCGGGCCTCACGGCAAGCGTGGCCCCTCGCGCCAAGCGCAGGCGTGAGGCCACCGATCGGAAGCTTATGAAGGCCACCTTGCAGATTGCGGTGGAACGCGGCATCAGCGGCGTGACCATCGAGGAGGTGGCCCGGCGTTCGGGCGTGGCCAAGACCACCATCTATCGTCGGTATCACAATGCCAACGACCTACTGCGCGAGATCAGTGCGCGATACCTCGTGCACGACATGCCCACGGAACCACCCAGTCCCACGCGCGAGCACTTCACACAGATGCTGCGGCAGCTGGTCGATTGGGTGCAGGACAACGACATCGACATCAAAAGCGTGGGCATCGTGCTGTCGAGCGAAGCGGAATTCTTCCGGCATATCGTCAATCAGGTCGTCACGCCGTGGCTTGAGATGCTGACGGCGTTCCTTCGGCGCGGCGCCCGGGAGGGCGTATTCCGGCAGGGCCTCAACGGACAGCTGCTGCTCTCCACCATCATCGGATCACTGGTGGCGTACGAGGCGATTGGGGACACAGGTGCCGTCTCCTCCGATTGGATGCATGCACCGGTGGACGGCGCGACTAGCGCAACCGACGCAACCGACGTCAAGACTCTCTGGGCCGATCATATGGCCGACCTGCTGTGGCCCGCGCTGCTCAAGTAACGGGATAGGCCGGCCCGCGTCGTGTTGCGGCCGCCTACCGGCAGTCCGGCAGTGACACAACGTTGGAACCCACTCGGCGTCGATAATCCGCCAACTATGGCCCCCACCGGCAACGAGACAACGCCCAGACGATCATTCCATAGGGGAACCCCGTGCCGCGTGCCGCTACTCCTGGATGGATGCTTCCTGACGGGCGATCTCCAAAGCCTTGTTGAAGGCATCGGAGGTCCAGCTGGCACCGGCGACCTTATCCACTTTGAGATCCTTCAGCGGCTTGCCATCCACCACACCGTTGATGGCCTTGGCGAAGTCGTCCTGATGGGTTTTGGAGATGGTGGTGAACGGGTGGCCAACGATGTCCACATGCTCGACGTTGCCATCCTTGATGGTCAGATGCACGTCGATGGAATCCTCGCCGACCGGGCCGTACTGGCCGTTGATCGAGTAGTCGCCGTCCTTGTAGTTGCCCGTGTCCTTCTTGTCGGATGTGGTGGACGACGAGTCGGACGACCCGGAATCGGACTGGGACGCATCGGATGACGCATCGGAGCCGCCGGACTGCGACTGCTCCTCCTGGGACTGCTGGGTCTCGCCCGAGTTGCCGGCATAGGAGTCGTCCATCGGCGTGGCCTTGGATTCGCCGCAGCCGGCGAGCAATGCACCGGTCACCACCAATCCGGCGGCGGCCAGCGTGGCGGTCTTCCGCAATGTCTTGCTATCAGTCATATCCACCATCCTATTGAATCATGCGAATTACGTCCGGTACGGGGTACGGGACGGACGAAGTCAACCAGTGTGCTACGCCAGAAATTCATTGACGAAATGACTACCCCTCAGTCCCGCTTGGCGGGCCAGCTCCCCTGACAAGGGGAGCCAGAACATAATCAACGAACTTACGAAGACCACTAGTCCTCGCCGCCGGTCTTGGCGGCTTTGGTGGGGTCGGCGAAGCCGATGGCGGTCTCGCCGGTCTGTGCTCCTTCGACCTGGGCGCCGGTGGATGCAGGCTTGCCGCCGGCCGCCTCGTACGCCGCGCGGGCCTTCTCGTCGTTCCACTTCTCCCCCACGAGCACGCCGTGGTTGAGCATGATCTCGCGCTCGGCGCAACTGGCGACCAGCGCGTCATGCGTCACCACGATGATCGTCGTGCCCTGGGCATGCAGCTGGCGGAACAGGTCGAGGACGATCTTCTCGTTCTTCTCGTCCAAGTTGCCGGTCGGCTCGTCGGCGAGAATCAGCTTCGGCTCGTTGATGAGGGCGCGGGCCACGCACACGCGCTGCTGCTCGCCACCGGACAGCTGGCTGGGCAGGTGGTGGGCGCGGTCCTTGAGCCCCACGCGCTCCAGCGCGGCAAGCGCCTGCTTCTCATCGACGACCGAATGGTAGTACTGCGCCACCATCACGTTCTCGACGGCGGTCAGGTGCGGCACGAGGTAGAACTTCTGGAACACCAGACCAATCATGTTCTTGCGCACATCCGCCAGCTGGCCGGCGTTCAGGTCCTCCAGCTTGCGGCCTTCGAGCTTGACCGAGCCCTTGGACGGGGTGTCCATGCAGCCGATCATGTTCATCAGCGTGGTCTTGCCGGAGCCGGACGAGCCGACGATGGCGAGCCATTCGCCCTGCGGCACGGTCAAGCTCAGGTCGTCCACGGCATGCAGGTCGCCGTAGATCTTCGAGATGTGGTCGAGTTCAAGCAGCATATCCATGGCTGTTTCCTCTCCTGGGATTCATTATCAACTCACGTATTCAACCGGGATTGGGAGGAGACGTCCTCCGCCTGCTCCCGTGTGCGGGCCGTCGTCCGTCGTCCGTCGGCTGGCGGATGGCGGATGACGGATACGGCATCATTCCTCGCGCAGCACCACGGCGGGGTCGATGCGGGTGGCGCGGTGGACCGGCGGGATGGAGGCGACCACGGCGACGAGCGCGGCGAGCACCACGGAGGCGGCGCCGAGCCACCAGTTGAAGCCGATGGACCGTTCGAAGACGGCCACGCACAGCCATTGGGCCAGCCCGTAGCCGATTGCGGTGCCGATCAGGCCGCCGATCAGGCCGTACATGGCCGATTCGACGTAGAACTCGATGCCGATCGCCGAGGAGGACGCGCCGAGCGCCTTCCGCAGGCCGATCTCGTTGCGGCGCTGGGAGACGATCGAGCTGATCGTGGTGCCCACACCCACGAGCGTCAGCACGAGGACGACCAGCGAGACAATCCAGAACAGGGTCTGCAGCATGGTGATGATGCGGGTGTCGGACGAGGTGATCTTGGTGACCTGCTGCGCCTTGACGTGCATCGAGGTCATGTCGTTGATGCTCTGGACCAGACCGTTCAGGTCGTCCGTACCGGCCGAGTATTCGATGACGTCCACGCCGCGGGTCGTTCCGGTGAGCTTGTTGACGTCCTCGTTGGTGGCGTAGATGATCGAGTCCTCGCTGCCGCCGGTGTCGACGATGCCGGCCACGCGGAATTCAGTGCCGGAGGTGTCCATGATGTCGCTGGAAACGCGGCCGTCCTGCGTGGGCTGGTCGGAGGGGGTAGAGGAGGTGCCGGAGTTCTCGGAGGAGTTCTGCGGGTTGGCGTTGGCGGTGGCTCCCGTTCCTGCGGCGGTCTCTCCCTCAGTCTCCGCGGGCGCGGAGCCAGATCCCTCATCAGAGGGAGCCGATGTGGAGGACTCGGAGGAACCCGAGTTGGAACCTGCGGTGGAACCAGATGTGGAAGAGCCGGCGTTGTCGGAGGCGCGGTAGCCGATGGTGATGCCGCTGCCGACCTTGAGTCCCATCGCATCGGCCACGTCACGGCCGATGAGCACCTTGCCGGCGGACGGCCACGCACCATCCACCACCCAGTGATGGTTGAGGTTGCGCACTTCAGCGGTGTCGATGCCGGCCATCACGTACGGCGCGGCGTTCACACGCACGTTTTCGTACCGGTAGGCGGCGTGCTTCTCCGAGCCCTTCGCCGCCACCATCTCGGTGGTGTGCGTGACCATCGCCTCATCGATGCCAGCCTTGCCGTCGGCGCCGGCTTCGGTGGGGGTCACGATGAGGTTCGCGCCGTACGCGCGCATCTCCTCGTTCATCTGCTGCGGCACGGCGATGCAGATCATCGCCAGGCAGAACAGCGTGGCCGCACCCACCATCGAGGCGACCACGGCCATGACCGCGCGCGAACGACGGCGGAACACGGCGCTGAACAGCATTCTGAAGAACATGCCGGTATTGGTCATCGGCGGTCTCCTTTCTTGCATACGTTGGCGACGATTCCGAAGAAGGGCGGAAGGACGGCTTTAACCGAAGACGAAATCATGGCCGAGGACGAAATCGCGAGATCGCGAAATCCCCCGGCCGGCCGTGTCATCGCGACCTCCCACGCCAAGGAACCGGCGTAACCGGCACCGTGGAACTCAGCGGCCATGCAGCACCTCCGCAGGCTTCAAGCTCAGAATCGAGCGGATGGACGAGGCGGAGGCGACCAGCACGGTGACCGCGAGCAGCACGAACACCAAGACGAACACCATCGGCCGCATCGTGATGCCCGAACCGAACACCACCTGTCCGATGATCTGGGCCACTCCGGAGCCGAGGCCGGCGCCCACGATCGCGCCCAGCAGCGAGATCACCGCCGTCTCGGCCATCATCAGGCGGGAGACCGCGCCGTCCGTGGCACCGATGGCCTTGAGCAGCGCAAGCTCGGCGGACCGTTCGCCGATTGTGGCGACCATGAGGTTCGCCACAGCCACGGCCGCCGCGATGAGACTCAGCACGGTCATCAGAATCATCACCGCCTGCGTCTTCTGCAGCACGTTGCCCTGCAGGGCGGCGACCTGACGCACCTGCTTGGCCACGGCGCCCGGAATCACCTCCTCGATCTGGTAGGCGATCGAACTCGGATAGGCGGTGCAGTACCACGTCTCCCATTCGTCCTGACTCAGCGCGGCCGGGTTCTTCGCGGCCTTGCGCGCGAGGTCGTTCTCCGGCGTGGTCAGCGCCTTGACCTCGATCTTGTCCACCGAATCGGGCAGATCGGCCAGCACCTGGGCGGTGGAGGACGGGATGTACAGCGAGCTGTTCTCGTCGTCGCCGGAATCGTAGATGCCGGTCAGCGTGATGTTCTGCTCATGGTTCTCGCCGGACGCGGTCTTCTTGTGCAGCGTGATGGTGTCACCGACCTTGGCACCGATCGAATCGGCCAGGGTCTTGCCAATCACGCCCTGATCGGAATCATCCTTGGGCCAGGCGCCCTCGAGCTTCCACCACGAGCGCATGCCCTCGACGCCCACCACAGTGGTCTCGCCGGACGGCAGCTTGAGGCTCTTGTTGAACCATGTGCCCACCACGGAGACGGGGACGGACGCGCACGACGATCCGCTGCAGCCGCTCGGGCTCGTGGTGGCGTGGATGTTGAGCTGCGGCGCGAAATTGGTGATGTTGAACGCCCAGAAGATGGTCTTGATCTTGACCGCGTCGGATTCCTTGAGGAACGCGGTCGGATCGGCCTCACTGGCCGCGCCGGAGACCCCTTCGGTGTTGTACAGGTCGGAGACCACGGCGTCGGCCTTCGGCTGCACGGTGATGTTCGAGCCGTACGTGGACAGCTCGGCGTTGAGCTTGTCGCCCACGTCGAACACCACGCCCAGCATCGAGACGCTCACCGTGGCCGACAGGCACACCGTCAGCGCGATGAGCAGCCGCCTGCGCAGCTGCCGCGTGAACGAGCGCGCGATCATTCGCAGAAAGAACATGATTTGCCTCCCGCCTCGAACTCACTGGAATCACTGGAAGTGGACGCTCAGGGCGTCCAGATCGGCGGTCTGGATGGTGATCTTGCCGTTGCCGGTCTTGTAGTTGAACGGAATCGGGTTGCATCCGCCCTTGAAGCCGATGGTCGCCAGATTGATGGCCACCTCGCACTTCTTGCAGATGATCTTGCCGTTCTTCTCGTAGTAGCCGGCGTCGCCGCAGTTCTCGCAGGCATCAAGGCCGATGCCGTACGCGCCGCCGTTCTTCTTGATGATGATGAAACGCATGACCGTGCCGTCCTTCGCCTTGTATTCGAAGCGGTGCAGGTGGCCGTCTTCGACCTGGCTGAATGGGATGGTGGCCACGCCGTCCTTGAGCGAATAGGCCTCGGGCGGCGACAGCGTGATGGTCTGATGGGTGGCGGCGACGCCCACGGTGAGGGTGACGGTGACGCCGATCATCGCGACCAGCGACCATACGGCCGCGGCGATGGCATGGCGGCGGAACGCCTTATGACGGCGCAGCGTGGCCTCGTTCGCGCCGGGCACGCCGCGCGTCTTCATGCGGAAGCCGGCCACCACGGAGGCCACGGCCGGCACGGCGAACACGATGGCCTGCGCCATAATCATCGCGGAATTGTGGTTGATGGACCATGCGAGGGCCACGAATCCCATGTGTCCGATCGGGAAGCCGCGGGCCTGAAGAATCTGCATGAGTCCGGTGAAGTGTTGGATGAGCAGGATGGCCATGACGGCCACCACCGCGATGGTGAAGGCCCATCGCACCGCCGTGGTGCGCATCGTGCGGAAGATGGCCGCCACCACGATGGACATGGTCAGACCGAGCACAAAACCGAGCGCACGCAGCAGCATGGCTGAGGTGAAGGCGGTCTCGCCCGGCTCCACCCAGATGGTGAGCTGCAGAATCACGTCCGGCAGGGCGTAGAAGACGGTGAGGGCGATCTGCACGGCGGCCACCGCATTGGCCACATGCATCCAGAGCGCATGCTTGGCCCAATTGTGGGTGATTCTGGGCGCGGCGAGCACCACCGCGAGTGCCAGCACATCCACAATCACGGCCGCGATGAGCACCGGATAATTGATGAACGTGCGCTGGTTGATGACGGCCGTGGCACGCAGGGCCGCGAACACCACCGCCGCGATAAGGCCAATGACGAGGCCCCACAGCCGCCAGTGGGCGCTGATCGGCTTGTCGCGGCCCTCGCCCACGGTGAGCATCACGCCCAGACACATGACCAGCAATGCAGGGGCCAGCGTCCCCGGCATCACCGCTACGAATTGCTCGAGCATTCGCGCCCTTTCCTGAGGTTTGATTTGTCCTGCGTCATCCCCTCACCAGCCATAGGGAGCTGGCCCGAAACAGGACTGAGGGGTAGTCAAATAGTGGGCTTCCGGACGCAGAATCCTACATGCCATAATCGGCCGAAAGCCCCCTCTGGGATGAGGGGGCTCTGTTGAGGTTTATTGACGGAGTCAGGTTACGTACGGCACTCGCCTAAAAACGCCTCTGGCGTTTTCTTAACGGCTCGGCCACTCCGCCGTGCACTGGAGGACGGCCTTCGACCGACTGTCCCGGGCGATGCTGTCGCATCGCCCATGAGTGCTACAAACAGCCCACCGGGCTGTTTGCTTTACGCACTCACCACTGACGCGGGGTGTAATCCCAGTTGTCGAAGGTGACCTCGATCGGCTCGGTCCAGAAGTGGCCCTTCACACCGGTCTCCGGGTCAACGTGCAGCATCCAGCCCTTCTTGGCCGGGGACTCGATGGAGAGCTTGAGCTGGTAGGTGCCGGCCTTGTCGAGCTTGACGTTGGCGCCGTAGTGCGGGCCGTCGGAGGCGTTCATCTGCATGAAGGTACCGGAGGTGGCGGTGCCGCCCTCGACTTCCTTACCGGTGGACTTGTCGATGATGGTGTAGTTCACGGTCAGGTCCGGGATGAAGTCGCCCTTGCCGTAGCCCAGCTCGGTGGCCTTCTCGTTGCCGTGGATGTCGGCCTCGAGGTGGAAGGAGGCGTCGGCGGCCTTGAGGCCCATGGAGGCGGGCTCCATGTCGATCGGCTGGAAGTACACGGCGCCGACGGTCAGCGGGCCGGCCTCCTGGTCCTGCTCCTCGGCGGTGCCGGACGGGCCCACCGGGACCTCCTCGAAGCCGGCGCCGGCATCGGAGGCGCCGGAGTCGGAGGAGGTGTCGGAGCTGGAGGAGTCGGTGGACTGCGAGGAGGTGTCCGACTTGGTGTCGGAGGATGCGTTGTTGGTGGAACCGCAGGCGGCCATGGACAGGGTCATCGAGCCGGCGAGCAGCAGGCCGAGCAGGGCGGCCATCTTCTTATTCTTCATCATTATTGTTCTCTTCCTTTATTTGGTTAGTGAATAGTATTCACAGATTGTTGAATTATGGATTATTCGGGGAAAGCTGGGTTGGCACGGTCGCCTGCAGGCGATTCCGCGTGATGCGGCTCGCGATGCGGCTCACGATGTGGGCTCGCGGCGGCGGACCGTCTCACCGCGTCTAGGCTTTGGCCTCGCCCGCCGCAGCGTCTACGGGCTTGACCGATGCGGCGGCGGCCTTCTTGAGCCTGCGCTGCTTGACGAAGCCGACCACGAACAGCGCGATGACCGCGACGGCCGCAATCGCCTGGGCCACAATCGTCTCGATGTACGGGTAGAAGCCGAGCCAGTCGTTCGTGGGCACGCCCTGCAGGTAGTTGGCGGGGAGCGCGTCGCCCTCGATCAGCGCGTGCACGCCGCCGCCGGCGAAGACGACCACGAGCACGGACATCAGAATCGACGTGACGAGGAAGAACGGGCCGATCGGAATCTTCACGGAGGTGAAGCGGATGATCAGGAAGATGATCACGAGCACCACGGCCGCGGCGATGCCGCCGATCCACATGCCCTTGGAATCCTGGCTCATCGAGTAGATCGACTCGTAGAAAATCACGGTTTCGGCGCCCTCGCGGAACACGGCGAGGAAGCTCAGCATGGCGAGCGAGACGATCGTGCCGAACGCCACCTTCTCCCCCGATTCGACCTGCGAGGACACGGACTTCACCGCAGCCTCGGTCTTGGTGCGAATGTACCGGTTCCACGCCTCGACCGAGCTCTTGTTGAGCATCCAGTTGCTGGTCCACAGCAGCATGCCCATGGCGATCAGGGCGCATACGCCCTCCATGATTTCCTGCTGCGGGCCGGAGCCACCGAACATCAGGCCGAAGATCACGGCGATGATGCCCGAACCGGCCAGACCGGCGAGCACACCCACGTAGATCCACTTGGTGAAGCGCTTGTTGCCGGACTTGACGAGATAGGCGATCACGGCGGCGACCACTAGCAGCGCCTCAAGGCCCTCACGGATGAGGATGAGGAAGGCCTGACCGACCGAGCTGGTGATGAACTTGGTGAAGCCGCCCTCCTGATCGGCGGCGCCACCGTCGAGGATGCCGGCGTCCTTGACCAGCATGGCCTTGAGGTCATCGATGAGCTGCTTGGTGTCCTTGAGCGAGGCGCCGGTGTTCATCGACTTGCGGCACATCTTGAACTGATATTCGACCTCGGAGACGCGGTTGCCGCTGATGGCGTTCATCACGTTCTTCTCGAAGCCGAGCTTTTCATAGTACTGGTAGTAGGCGGTGTTGACGAGCGTGGCGCCCTTCGCGCCGTCGCCGCTCTCGTACGCCTTGTAGGCGTTGTCGAGGATCGGGGTCATCTCGTTGGCCACGTCGGTCCACGAACGGTTGCCCTTGCCGGGGTTCTTCTTTTTCTTGGCGTCGAGCTCCTTGCGCTCCTTGTCGAGCTGCTTCTGGAGGGCTTCGGCGTAGGCCTTCGGCTTGGCGAGCTGGGTGTTGGCGTCCAGCTGCTGGGCGGTGGCGTCGAGGTCGGCGGAAAGCGCGTCGATCTGCTGGCTCATCTGATCGTCGTTGCCGGGCACGTAGGTGAGGTCCTGGATGGACTGGAAGGCCTGCTGCTGGGCGGTCTGCTTGTCCTGACCGATGGTGTCGCGCACCACGGCGGTGAAGTTGGAGGCCACGTAGATGGTGTTGTACGCGGACATGACCTCGGACGTGGAGCCGGCGGTGTTGCCGTCCTTGTAGGTCTTAAGGCCCTGCTTGAGCTGCTTGTCCATCGCCTTGGCCACGTCGGTCCATGAGGCGTAGTCAGCGGAGCTGCTGGAGCTGGAGGAGCTCGAGTCGGAGGAGTCGGCGAAGGCCACCTGCGGCGCGAGCGCGGCGGGTGCCACGGTGGCGACGATCATGGCGAACAAAAAGGCCAACGCGACGAATGCGCGCGGCACGGACCAGCGCGGCTGACGAAGCATGCCGAATTCCTCTCTCAAATGCATTTGCCTAATGGCTTGAAAACCATCTAGAAATGTAGAGAAAAAAATTCTTCAGCAACAGTCTTGATTTTTTGAGTCCAGTGCGGTAATACAAGCGCGATTTCGGCCTGTTTTACCCCTGAATCTGTCTCACCATGCGACCCAGCTACCGGACAGGCTCCGCACGACACGCCCGGGCGAACGGCAGGGCCGAGAACAGCGGCAACGTGAAGTACACCGGAATCGGATACCAGAACAGCGCCTCGGGTGAGGCGTACAGCGAGAGGATTGTGAAGAACAGCAGTCCGTATGCGGCGAGGGCCGAGGCCGGACGGGGTGCGGCGGTGCGGGACGAGGCAGAATCGACGGGGACGGGGGTGGCCGGGGCAATGTCGGCTGTGGCGATGTCAGTGGAGGCAATACCAACCGAGGCAATGCCGGCCGAGGCAATGCCGGCCGATGCGATACCGGCCGGCACATCATACGAGTATGGCTGGCGAGCACACGCAGAGGGGCTGATTCGCCCGAGTTGGTCGGGCTGCTCGAGTTGGCCAGGCTGGGGCGAACGGCGTCGCCGAGCCGTCCGGCGCCACGGCGGCAACCGCAGCAACAGAGCGGCGCCGATGATCAGCGGAATCCATGTGACATATAGGCCCATGGCCGTCAATGGGTTGTCGTCGCGGACCCAATGGCGAACGTCATCGAGTACGGTCCGCTTCCATTGCGGTTTGCGCGACGTGCCCATAAGCGGCGCAAGGTCGTGCTCGATGGCGACGATGCGTTGCGCGGCGGCGATGTCGGCGTCGTCATCGCCATTGGCGGCCGCATCAGCGCCCGTGCCGGCGCCGGAACCAGTGTCCGCATTCGGGTTCGTGCCGGCCGCCGAACCGCCGACCGCGGATGCACCCGTCACGGTCTCCGGCAGGAAGGTGGACCATTGTTTGAGGTATCCGCGTGTGAACAGGTAATCGGAATCGGTGGGGTACGCAAAGTTCACGGACATGTCCCACCAGCCGCGGATCGGGCCCGCATAGGCTTTGGCATACTCGCCGGGATGGGCCACGCCGAGTTCCGCCCAGACGCGAAGTGCCGCGAGTTTCTGGGCCGTGGTCGGCTGCGGATGCTCGCGCAGAGTCTGGAAGGTCTCGTTGGTGCGGTGCGGATTGATATCGGCGGCGGCCTGATCAAGGTTCATGATGGCGTTGAGGGCGCGCCGCTGGTCGGGCGTGATGGCGGTCTGGTCATTGGGATGGTCGTGCGCGACCTGCGCGACCGGCTGGGTGACGAGCCCCCAAACCTCGCGTCCGGGCGAGGGATTGGCATGCGTGGCGGCCTCGGCGAGCGGGGCCCATACGCCCTGAGCGAGGATGACGGCGGTGGTCAGGCACGCGAAGGCGCGAAAGCGAGGACTCAGACGCAGGGGACGTCGCGGGCGTTGTTGCGCGCGGGGTTGGGGACGTTGCCGCGTGTTCTGGTCGCCACTTCGACCGCGAAGCTGGCTTTGCTGAACTTGCTGGTCCTGCTGGCCACGATATGACTCCGGGGATTGCCGACCGCACGTATGATCACGGGGCTGGTCGGAATCAGGCTTACGGTCGGAGTTGCGCTCGAAGAACCGATCATGGTTCCGGGCGCTGCGCCGAAGTCGGCTGGCGTCAGCATCCTTATCCGCAGTCCCGCCCGCGTCCCTATCCTCTGTATTTCCACGACATGCGGCGAGCAGACAGCATCCGGCACACAGCACGATGACGAGTGCCGTACGTTTGGATGCGATGACGGCGAAGGCAAGCGCAACGAACGTGATGGCGACCGGCTGGCGGGCCAGCACGGCACCCCGCGTGAGACACGCCTCCACAAACATCACCGCGAACGGCACGAAGAAGACGGTATGCAACGAATCCTTACCCATCGTGATGATGGAGCCGGCCACCACATAGCTGGTGGCGAGGTAGAGGAGCGACAGGATGACGAGCCAGCGGGGTGCACCGAGTTTGCGGATGTAGCACAGCGTGAACGCGGCCCCCGCGGCGAGAAGCACTGCCTGAATCACTATGTATGCGGCCTGGCCGGCGAGTGGCGTGCCGGCGACGGCGCTGCCCGCATGCCAGAACAAGCCGAAGATCAGGGTGTCGAAAAGCGGATGCTGCGTGTAGTACTGGTGAATGCCGGACACTTGAAGGTACTGGGCGAGCGTATCGTCGCGCATTGCACCGGGCCACGCGATGACGAGCCATGGCAGCCATGCGACGGCAATGAGTGCAAAGTATCGAAGGAATACCAATCTGAGCGATGCGGTCAACGTGGATGGACAGCGAGCGGCGAGGAATGACGCCATGCGGGCCGCCGTAGCGCGAAACCGGGATGAAACCCTGCGCAATATTGTCGCGCGCCCCAACGTCACGGGGAATCGCTCCGGGCGAAGCGGCAACACATGAGGCTGCGGTATGCGGGGGCGTGTCGATTGGGGTGTTGTCGCATGGAGTGGCGTCACATGAGATGACATCACATGGGATGGCGTCGCATGCGCAGCAAGGCGTAGGCCGGTCCCAGCGGTGCCGAGTCCGAACCTCGTATCCTCCGCAACGGCCACCGGCGCGTCCGCTGGCGATATTGGCTCCGCCTGCATTGCCGATACCGCCAGCGGACGCCACGCTTGGGGAGGAACCTTGTCGCACATGGTTGTACAGCCTAGGTTTCATTCGGCGCCGCGAGGCCGGGGACACCAACAATTCACGCGGACGGAGCAATGCGTTCATGCTCAAGGCGATTGGGACGCAGCCGCGTTACGAAGGCAGGACGGCGTCCTTCGCCCCGATGGAATACCGTGCGACGTATCAGCGTTACAGGGGCTGGTTCACACGCAGATTGAAGGTACACACTCAGGCGAGCGAGCTTGGCGACCGGCTGTGGTGGTTCATGCGCAGACCAAAGGCACAATCACCACGATTGCGACGCTGCGTGCAGGCATGAACGGATTAGGCAGCCCCTCGTAACGCAGATACGCACTATCCGGCCCTGTCAAGTCCTATCCGGCCCCTTCGGCCCCATCCGAGTGAGCTATCCGGCCCCATCTAGACCTATCCGGTCCCATCCGAGTGAGCCATCCGCGGGCTATCTGCGTTGCAAGGGGTACATTCACCGCTCTCCGG